>CAZCER010000090.1:0-11524 GCA_964497385.1 uncultured Armatimonadia bacterium
TCTTCTCAACCAGCTCCGTGCGCCCGAGACCGAGGTTGTCCCGGCGAACGCCGGGAAGCGCCTGGCCATGGTCACCACGCTCCTCCGCAACCTGAACGCCGTCTTCGGCGGCGGCGAGGTCATCCTCCCGGGCGAGGGGCTGACGTACCACCCGATCTCGCTCGAGGGCCGCTGCAACGTGTATCTCACGACCGAGCGCGGCTGGCCCGACGGGGAGCGTGACCTCTCGCGCCTCCCGCTCGGTGAGCAGCGCTTTGCGGGCGTCACCTACCAGATCCGCGACTTCCGCACCTCGCCGCTCGAGAACGCCATCGGGCTCGAGGGCATCGGCAGGGACGCCGGACGGGCGGTTACCGATCTGACCGTGGGGCGGCGCGCCGACGCGCTCTTCTTCCTGCACACGCTGTGGCGCTGGCGCGAGTGGCGGCCGGACGGCGACCGGACCGAGCCGCCCGTGCTGTTCCAGTACGTCATCCACTACGCCGACGGGCAGACCGAGACGGCCGATGTGCGCTACGGGCTCGGGGTGGACCACTGGATCCAGGAGAACCCCGGGAGCCTCCGTGACGCGCCCCTCGCCTGGTCCGCGCCCTTCGCGGACGATCCCGCCCGCCAGGCCGCGATCTACCAGTTCCAGTGGACGAACCCGAGGCCGGACGTCGAGATCGCCTCGATCGACCTGCGGTACCCGGACGACGCCGGAGACCCGATAGGGGTGCCCGTTCTGCTCGCGGTCACGGCGGCGGAACGTTGAGAGATCGCCATTGAGGAGGGGCGCGTCGCGTCCCTCCTCAATGCGCTACCACCTCGATCGGAATCGCCGGCAGCACGCACGCCCGGACGCGGACGGGCTTGGGCGTCTCTCCTTCGCGCGCTCTCGGTGTGATCGTTATGTACACGTTCACGATGAGGTTGTCGCGAAAGCCCACCGGAGCGGACGCGGCGTCGGCCTGGAGCACGAGGGTCACCTCATCCCTCCCGCCCCCGATCTCGCCCAGGCTGAGGCCCGCCGGCGGGTCGTCGAGTTCGAGGTCCACGGTGGGAACGTTCCCCCGCCCGGGCAGGGCGATGCGCACGGTGGTCTCGCCGCCGGCGGGAATCCGCACGGGTGCGTCACTTTCGAGCACAGGCGCGGGCTCCGTACGGCGCGCACCCATCGTGATCGCGAGGAACTCCTGAACCGGTACCAGATGCCGCCAGAGAAACGCCTGCATCATGTCCTCGGCCGGAGCGACCTCGCGCACCACGGTCGCACCGCCGATCACCGCTCGCCCCTCGAGGTGCAGCGCGGCGGGAGCGGCAGACGCCTGTCCGGGGGCGGTCAGGGTCATCCGGATCTTGTCCTTGCCCGCCGGGACCACGCCGCCATCGAGGACGAAGTCGCCGGAATCTCCCGCCAGAGTCACCTCGATGTCCCCGTCGAAGCCGTCCTTGCGGATCGCGTGGACGGTGAACGGCGCCGCCAAGCCAGCGGGAGCGAGCACCGCGGACGGGGCGGCGCGCAGGGCGAAGTCGGGCCGCGGCGGGCTGAGCCGCAAGCGGTAGGCATAGGCGCCGCCTCCCTGGCCCTGCGCATCCGAGACGCTCACTCGGTACGTGCCCCCGTCTGCGACGGCGATACGCACATAGGAGTCGGCGTGATGCGTCAGGAGGCCTGACGCCGGGTCGTCCTGGTCGTCGTTCCAGGCCACGATGGCCCCCGCGGCGTCGGTCACACGAAGGAGCGAGTCGAGCGGGGAGTTCAGCCTCCGCGCGACGACCTCGGCGACGATCTCCTGACCGGCCTCGGCGCGGAACTCAAAGACGTCGACATCGCCCTCCACGCCGATGCGGCCGTTCACGATGGTCGAGAGACTGACGGGTTGGGCGTGGGACGGGTCGTCGTTCGGCTCCGACTCTTCGCACTCGGGGAGCGTGTCCACCGCGTAGACCACCGCATTCGAGCGCATCTCGGCCCGAGTCCACACGGTCTGTCGGACCGCGGGTCCGCCCGCGTCCGCGTTGAGATCGAGCGCACTCTCGACGAGGTTCCAGCCGGAGACGGATGCTCTGACCGGGTCCCCGATCGGTCCTCCGAGCGGAAATAGCCCGGTGATGAACGGCCGCTCGCTCACCGAGATGCGGTAGACGAAGTCCTCACGCCCACGGTAGATCGAATCGCGCACCTCGAGTTCGTATTCCCCTGTCTCGGGCGCCTCGAAGAGCAGCACGGGATCCGGGCTGAAGCGGTAGTCGTCGGCGTAGGCCACTTCCTTCCCGCTTCCGTCGTACACGGCGAGGGTCGCCTGGAACCAGCCCGGCACCGCGTCGGCCATGTAGGGGATGAGCGACCGCGCGTGCGCCTCCAGCACGAGCCGCCGCCCCTTCCGCGCGCGGAACCGGAACCGGTCGACGTCTCCGGGCAGGATCTGGCCGTTCAGGACGAAGGGCGTCTCCCTGGCCGGAAGGACCGTCGCCGCCTGGTCGTTCAGCTCCCACTCCCGCACCTCGGGGAGCGCGTCCACCTCGAACCGCAGCGGGTTCGACGCGGCCCCCGGCCCTACCAGACGGAGTTCCCTGGGTCCCGGCTCCGCGTTCGCCGCAATGGCGACGTCGACCAGGGCGATCTCGGCGATGGCCGGCTGTCGCTGCAGCGGGTTGATCGGAGCGATGAAGCGTCGGACGATCTCGCGGAGTTCGTCGAGCGAGCGCGCGTCGAGATCCGCGAGGAGCGGGAGATCGGGAAGGGGCTCGGCCTCGGGCTCCTTCGCGCGGCGCGGCAGCAACGTCCATGACGGAACCCCCTGAACGAGAGCGGCGGGATCCACCTGCCCGAGCCCCATCTCCGCCAGCCTCACAGTCATGATCTCGCGAACCTCCAGCCACAGCGCCCTGCGCTGCGGCCCGTCCAGCGGACGCGCGGGCGGCGCGTGAATCACCACGCTTCCCTGAACGCCCTCGCCGGTCACGCGCACACCGTTCGCGCCCCGAAGATACTGACCGCCGACCATGATGCGCACGGTCTCGCCGCGCGCGCCTCCCGCGGGGTACAGGTATCCGATATGGGCGTGGCGCGGGGCGTCTTGAGCCGCCGAGGAGGAACCCAGCAGGCCGAGCAGCACGGCGAAAGCGCCGAAGGCGCCGAAGCTACATGATCTCGCCAAGGCGATCGGCCCCCTCCCCGGCGTCCGGCGGCAGCGGCATGATCCGGGTCTCGACCCCCGCCGGGTTCGGCAGAGGCGCGTCAGGATCGACGCCCAGTCGTTCATAGATGCTTCTCAGGACCGTGCGTGGATGCACCGGACGCTCGGCGGGCTCTTCCCCGCGCGCATCGGACGCACCAACGACGGCGCCGCCCCGGAAGCCTCCGCCCGCGAGCACGGTCGAGAAGCATTGCCCGTAGTGGCTGCGGCCTCCGTTCCAGGGCTCGCCCCAGTCGACCTTGGGTCCGCGACCAAACTCCCCGCCCCACCACACAACGGTGCTTTCGAGAAGCCCGCGATCGCTCAGATCCTGAAGCAGCGTCGCCATGCCCTGATCCATCTGCGGGAGCTTCTGGGCCATGGTCTCGAAATGCCGCTTGTGCGTGTCCCAGCCCTCGTAGTTGATGGTGACCCAGGGCACGCCTTGCTCCACAAGCCGACGCGCGGCGAGACACGACTGCCCGAAGGTGTTCCGACCGTACCGGTCGCGCGTCTCCGCAGGCTCCTGTGTGAGGTCGAACACCTTGCCCGCGTCGCCGAGAATGAGTTCATAGGCCTTCTCCTCGCAAGCGTCGAGCCGGGCGAAGCGCTCGCTCTCGGGCATCGCCGCGCCGAGGGAATCCAGCGCGTGCAGGAGTTCCCGTCGCTCGCGCTGACGTTCCGGAGTCATGCCTTCGGCCACGATGCCCTCGACCGCGAAAGGGTCGCGGTTGGGGTCCCCGCCCGTCGCGAACGGCTTGTGCGTCTGGCCGAGGACGCCGGCCTCCGAGAAGCGCCCCTGCGGCTTCGTCAAGACAATGTAGGGCGGAATGCGACCCGTATAGCCTGCCCCGTAGCCTCGCATCAGCGACACCACCGCACCGGCGCACGGGTAGACGACGCGCTCCGCCGGGTCGCGCCCCGTCTGCACGATGTACGAGGCCGTCTCATGCGCGTTGCTGCCGTGGGTCATGCTTCGGATGATCGCGTACTTGTCCGCCTGCTGAGCGAGCAGTGGGAGCGACGCATTGATGCGGACGCCGTCCACGTTCGTGGCGACGTCCTGCGCGAGCGGTCCGCAGTAGTCGTACCCGGCGTCCGGCTTCGGGTCGAAGGTGTCCAGGTGCGACGGCCCGCCCCACATCCAGATTTGGATGACCGCCTTCGCCGCTGCGCCTGCGGCGGGCGCCTGAGCGCGGGCGGCGACGCCCCGTGCGAGCATCAGGCCCGAGGACCCGAGCAGTGCGACTCGAAGAGCATCACGGCGCGTCATCATCGGTCCGTCCATAGTCGCCTCCTTGCCGGGCAAGCGTTCCGTCCGCGGCATTAGTGAGTCTTGCCTAAACGGTGCAGTCCCTGCGGGGTTCGGAGGGACCCCAACCGGCCCATTGCATGGAGCGTCGTGCCTCCGGCTCCTCGTGCGGGACGTGCGTAGCGGTGATGGGCCGGTTTGGGGCCCCTCCATGCACCATTCGCGAAAGGCTCATTAGTGTCTGTAAAGGAACTCCTTCGTGTTCACCAGCGCCCACGCCACGTCCTGAGCCGCAGGGAGCAGATCGCGCCCCGTGCCGCGGAAGTGGTCTCGCACCGCAAGCGTCTCCTCCTCGGTCGGGTGTCGCGACAGAACCGTCAGATAGAGCCAATCGAGGACCTTGGCGTCATCGCCGCCGGCGAGGGCCAAGATGCCCCGGAGGCGCGCGCTGCGGGTGATCTTCTCGTGGATGTCCGTGGAGTTGAGCAAGTAGAGCCGCTGCCCGTCGGTGGGCTCGTTGTTCCGCTCCGACTCCAGCCCCGTGTCGCGCGGGGGTCGTCCGAAGGACTCGAGGAACGGGCTCGTAATGCTCCCGTCCGCCAGTTCGATCGTGCGGTGCTCCTCCGGGATGTAGGTGAACGGCTCGGGGATGGGGCTCTCGTAGTGTTCCGTGTCTCCGCTCAGCCAACACAGCGCGTCGATGAGCACCTCGGCGTCCAGGCGCCGCACCGGATAGCATGCGAAGAGCGAATCCACCTCGGGGCCGACCGTGTGGGGGATCGAGGACTGCTGGTAGGTGCGCGAGTTCACGATGAGACCAAAGAGGCGGCGCAGGTCGTAGTTGGCCGTGCGAAGCGAGGTCTCGAGGTGGGTGAGCAGCTCCGGAATCGTCGGTGGGTTGTCGGCGCGGATGTCGTCGGGCTCGTGGATGACCCCGCGGCCCATCAGCCAAGACCACACGCGGTTCACGACGGCCCGCGCGAACCAAGGGTTCTCCGGAGCGAGCAACCAGTCGGTGAAGACCTCCCTCGGGTCTCGCTCAGGGGGGATGCGCACGGAGGTCCCATCGGGGAATGTCGCGTCCAGAGCGGCGGCGGGTCGCGGGTCGAGGCAGACGATCTCCTCTTTCCACTCATCCGTGCCCTTGAAAGCGACGCGCGAGAAGAAGGCGGCCATGTCGGCTCTCTGACGGTCGCTCCAGCGCTCGGTCCGCGCGCCCATAAACGTGAGCGCCACAGCCGAGGCGATCGCGGCGGCCTCACGGCCCTGGATGGCCCGGTAGAAGTTCACCGGCGGCACGCGGAAGTTGCTTCCGCTGGACGTGAGCAGAGCGCGCGCGAACTCGTCGTAGGGCGTGTTCGCGCGGAGCGCGTCGCGAATCCAGCGATGGTAGGCCTGCACCGCGTTCGGCCACAGGTTGATGGGGAACTCCGCCTTCACGCGGAGGAGGTCGCACCACTTCACCGACCAGTAGTCGGCGAACTCGCCGCGGGCCAGAAGCTCCTCCACAAGCGACGAGCGCTTGTTCGGATCGCGGCTCGTCAGGAACGCTTCGACGGCGCGCGGCTCCGGCATCGTCCCGATCAGATCGAGATGGACGCGTCGCACGAAGACCGCGTCGGAGCAGTGATTCGCGGGGGTGAGTCCGCGCTCGCGCAGGGCCTCGAAGACGATCTCGTCAAGGGGCGTCGCGAGAGGCGGCTCGCCCTCGTGCTCGTACGGCGGCTGAGGCGTGCGGGCCGCCAACGCGACGGCTTGGGCAAGAGGCGTCATGGTCTCGGGCCTCCTCGCGTTGCGCCGGGCTCCGGGCGCGTCTTGTTCGTCTCCCAGTGTAAGGAGACGGACCGCCGACCCGCTTGTTCAGCGGGGCGCGAGGGCTTCGCGGAGAGCCGTCGCGAGATCGCTTAGCCGGAAGGGCTTCTGGAGGAAGCCGGTGTCCTCGTCCAACATGCCCTGACGCACAACCATGGTCTCGGCGTACCCCGACATGAAGAGGCACTTCGCGTCCGGGTGGACGGCCAGGACGCGCTCCGCCAGATCGGGGCCGCTCATCTGAGGCATGACCACATCCGTCATCAGGAGATCCACCCTGCGGCCGGGCTCCTTCGCAAGCGCGATCGCCTCTCCGGGCGTCGCCGCGGCCGCCACGTCGTAACCCAGTTGCTCCAGCATCTGCCGCGCCATCGCCAGGATCCCCGGTTCGTCCTCTACCAAGAGCACCGTCTCATGCCCCACCTCAGGCTCAAGAGCCGGCGCCGGCTTCGCCTCAGGAGCGGCTCCCTCGGCGCACGCGGGCAGGTAGATCCGGATCGTCGTCCCGCTCCCCGGCTCGCTGTAGGCCGCGACCGTGCCGCCGTTCTGTTTCACGATGCCGTACGTCGTCGCCAGGCCAAGGCCCGTGCCCTCGCCCACGCCCTTGGTCGTGAAAAACGGCTCGAACACGTGCGCCAGCACCTCGGGCGCCATCCCGTGGCCCGTGTCGCTGACGGCAAGCACCGAGTACGCCCCGGGCGGGACGTCGGGATGGGACGCGCAGTACGCCTCATCGAGGTCCGTCATCGAGGTCTCGATCACGATGGTCCCGACGTCCGCGATGGCGTCCCGCGAGTTCACGCAGAGGTTCGCGAGGATCTGGTCCAGTTGCGAGGGGTCCATCCTCACCGGCCCGACGCCGTGTCCGGGAATCCACTCAAGACGGATGTGCTCTCCGATCAGCCGTTTCAGCATCCGGAGCGATCTCTCGATCGCGCCGTTGAGATCCAGCACCTGCGGCGTTACGGCTTGCCTTCGCGCAAAGGCGAGCAGTTGCCGCGTGAGATCCGCGGATCTCTCCGCCGCTCGCTGAATCTGCTCCAGGTCGGAGACGACCGGGTGCTCGCGACCTAGCCGCCCCAACGCCAGTTCCGCGTGACCGAGGATGACCCCCAGCATGTTGTTGAAATCATGGGCGACCCCGCCGGCGAGACGACCCACGGACTCCATCTTCTGGGCCTGGGCGAGCTGGGTTTGCAGGCGCTCTCGCTCCGCCTCGACGAGGCGCCGTTCGGTGACGTCATCCAAGAGGATCAGGACCCGGTCCCCCAGCGCGGCGGCGCTGAACTGCAGCGTGCGCGTCGTTCCGTCCTTCGCTGCGACGTTGTACGCGTTCGGTTCGGCCGCTCCCCGCGGATCACGCTCCAGCAGCGTGTCGCGCTCCCACTCCTCGCGCACGCGACGGCGGTAAGCCTCGTCCGGGTAGGCGAGTCGCCACCAGTCCTCGTAGCCCTCGATGTCCTCCAGTGCGTAGCCCAGCATCCTCGTGAACGCCCGGTTCACGTGCCTCACATCGCCGCCGGGCTCCGCGATCACGCATCCGAGCGGCATAGCCTCGATGGCCTGCCGGAAGGTGCGTTCGCTCGCCAGCAGCGCATCCTGAACCTCCTTGCGCTGCTGAATGTCGACGTTCAGCCCGAGGATCCGCGTCGGGCGGCCGTCGGCGTCGCGCCCGATGACGGTGCCTCGTCCAAGGATCCACTTCCACGAGCCGTCCGCGTGGCGCAGCCGGAACTCGACCTCCAGCTCGGAGCGCCCGTGCGGAGCGAGGCAGGCCGCCAACGCCGCGTTGGCGGCCGGGAGGTCATCCGGATGCATGTACTCGCTCAGATCCGGGGAGGCCGGCGCGTCAGCGCCGTTTGCGTAGCCCAGCATGGTGCGCCATTGCTCGCTGAAGTAGACCTCTCCGGTGGCCGGGCGCAGGTCCCAAATCGCGGCGTTGGTGGCGTCCATCGCGAGACGCAATCGCTCCGTCTGCTCCGTGACTTCGCGCTGCGACTCGGCAAGCCGGGCGACCTTCTCGTTGAGCCGGCGCTTCAGAACGACCGAGACCGCCATGAGGCCCAGAAGCAACGCGGCCAGGAACAGCCCGCTCAGCTTGAGGAGAAGCACCGCCTCCGGCGACAGTCGCGGGCCCGCGTCCAAGGAGATCCACCGCCGCCGAAGCGACGCCATCTCGCTTTCGGAGAGAGAGCCCAGCGCCTTCTCGATGGACGAGTAGAGCAACGGATGTTCGCGGCTCACTCCGATGCTCCACGCGAAGGAGTAATCGGTCTCGCCGCACACGTGCAGATTGGGGTACCCGTCCCGCTCGATGTAGTACGCCGCCACCGCGAGGTTCTCCACGAGGAAGTCCGCATGCCCGAAGGCCGCCGCGCGCAGCCCTTCCGGAACCGTCTTCACGGGAACCACCTCGAACGCATCGCCCGACCTCTCGCGTACGTAGTCCTCTGTGGCGAAGCCGGAAACAACCGCGACCCTTTTGCCGGCCAGATGCTCCAGATCGAGGTCGTGCCCCGCATCATGGGGCGCGATGATGACGACCGGCACGGTGGCGTAGGGCGCGGTGAACCGTGCGTAGCGCTCCCTCTCCGGGGTACGCACGATCGTGGGCGCAATGGCGCACTCGCCGCTCTCCAGGGCCGCGAGATGGCGGTTCCAGTCCACGCAGGGCCGCTTGACGAAGCGCACGCCCAGACGCTCCTCCACCCGCGCGATCACGTCGGCGCCCAGACCCACGAACTCCCCCTCGGGAGAGGCGAACTCGATCGGAGGGAAGTCAGGGTTGAAGTAGAGAGGAATGGCGTCGCGGTGCGCCTCGAGCCAAGCTTGCTCCTCGTCCGTGAGGTCCAACGCCGCACGGGAACGCTCGCTCACCGCCCGGGCGAGCCCAAGAACGACGATCAGCGCCAACCCGGCGCCGCCGATGATGATGGCCCGCCTGCTAAGGGCACCCGCTGGCGCCAACACCGATCCTCCTGTCTCCGCTTCCGTCCCCCTAGGCATTTCGACGCGGGTCTCCTCGCGCCTCTCGCCGGCGGAGACGACTCCGGAGCGAAGGGACCTCCTCTGTCCCGGCGGAAGACATCGCGGCCAAGCACGCGCGCGGCGCGGCTGGAAGGGCACGTGGTCCACCCAAGGAGGATCGACGATGCGAAGCATGCTTGCGCTTATCGCACTCGGAGGCGCCTGCGGAATGGCCGTATTCGCCGGGTGCACGCCCGAGACGGAGAACGAATACTGGCTCGCCGAAGGCTCCGTTCCAGGCGTCTGGTCGCCCGATGGCTCGAAGCTGCTCTACTCGTCGAGCGAGACGGGCAACTACGACGTCTACTGCATGAACGTGGACGGCTCCGGCGTCACGAACCTCACCAACAACCCGGCCGATGACTTCGGAGCCCGGTACTCGCCCAAGGGCGACGACATCGTCTTCATCAGCGACCGGAACGGCAACGAGGACGTCTGGATCATGGAGGACAGCGGCTACAACCCTTGGGCCGTCGTCGCGGAGAGCTTCCCCGAGACCTACCCGTCCTGGTCCCCCGATGGAACCAAGATTCTCTACACCACAACCCGGTACGGCAACGAGGACGTCATCGTCCAGAACCTCGACGGAAGCGCCTACATCTGTCTGACCACCAGCGGCGCAAGCAACGACTACGACGCGTTCTGCGACCCCACCGGCCGGCGCGTCTACTTCACCTCAACGCGCACCGGCTTCGAGGAGATCTACCAGACCACCTATCTAGCCGAGTTCACCAACGCCCTGGCCGTAGCCGACACCGAAGGCGCCAACTCGCGCCTCCGCATGAGCCCCGACGGGCAGCGCGTCTGCTTCACCGGGATCGGGCAGTCCTGGGATCTCTTCACCGCGCCGTTTTACGGCGAGACTCCGGCGTCCGTCCTGGCCCCTAGCTCAATGGAGGACTTTGACGGATACTGGTCGCCCGATGGATCGAAGATCGCGTTCTGCTCGCGGCGCGGGGAGAGTCTCGACATCTACGTCATGACCTCGTACGGCTCCGGCGTCACGCGTCTGACGAACTCGCGCGCGTCCGAGGTGTTCTACCCGTTGCCCGCTTGGCCGGACGTGTAGCCCCCGCGCCCTCTTGGGGCGCGCGGACCATCGGGCCGTCGCCTGGCCCGTGACGGGAGTTCGTCGGTGCTGGTTCTGCATCTAGGCATGCGAGACGGCGCGGCCTACGCCTGGGCCGAGGGTCCGCGAGCGGCCGATAGCGCGGCTCCGACCGGCGCGCTGCCGGGCGGACCGGGCCGGGCGCTGTTGGCGTCCGCTCTCCGCGCCGCTGGCCTCGAGTCGCGAGCTTCGCGTACGTTCCGCAAGGATATGAACGTCTGGCTGCCGACCAAGGCCGGCGCGCCTCTTCCCTCCAGCCCGCTCCTCGGAGAGCCGCCCTCCTCGCGCGCCAAAGCGAAGCTCGCGCCCTGGACGGTCACGACGCGGGCGCTCTCACCGTCCGAGACGGCGCTCCTGCTCTGCGCTTGCGCCGACCGGCGGACGTTGGGGACGGGCGTGGTCCTCGGCGCCGAACTGGCCTACTGGGTCGAGGCCCTGCGTTTCGCCGGAGCCCTGGTCGCGCGGGAGAGCTTTCTCCCCGGGCTCGCGCGGCGCCGAGGGGAGCATCGCGCCGTCTGGGAGCCCGTCATCGCCGGCGCGGACGTCCCCAGGCTCGCTAAGCTCACCGAAGCGATGCCGCCCGTCACCCGAGCCCTCACGGAATCGGGGGCGGCGCAGGCTCCGGAAACGCCCGCCGCAGAGGTGCTGTCGGACTTCCTGATCGCATGCGTAGACCACCTTGTTCGATCGAGTCTTGATGACGCTCTGCGCCGCCGCTCGCCGTCCTCGCGTCGCTCGGGGAGAGCGGACAGCCTGCACTCCGCATGGCTCGACGCCCTCCGCTCCGCGGACGGCCGCATCACCGGCTCCCAAGCCGACCTCGAGGCCCTTGGCCGGCAGATCGAAGAGTGGCGACGCCCTCTCCGCGCTGTGGCCGACGCATCGTTCCGGCTCTGTTTCCGGCTCGAGGAGCCCGCCCCCGACGACGACGCGGATCAGAGCGCCGCGGAGGCCGCATGGAATCTGCGCTACCTTCTGCAGCCGCACTCCGACCCGAGCCTTCTTATACCGCTTGAGCGAGCGCTCGCGCCCGACGCCCTCTCCGACGCCGAGGTCAGCCGCCTGGGCCCGCGCTCGCGCGAAGACGCCTTGTCGCTTGTGGGACAGGCTTAAAATTAGCTAAACGCATTGACTTGGTTCATTGGCGTTTTGCCAAGGAAGACC
>CAZCER010000091.1:0-11421 GCA_964497385.1 uncultured Armatimonadia bacterium
ATGCGGGGGAGTCTCGGGTTGATCATCGCGTCCGGCCTCCTCAACGTGGCGTGGGGGTTGTGGATGGGGCGGCCCTGCCCGGGTCGCCGGTCGGGCTACAGCTTGAGCAACCGTTCGAACCAGAGTCTGGGGGCTGAGCGGTCGGTCTCGGGGGCCGGTTCCGACACGGCGGCCGCCGGGAGGGCCAGCAAATGCCTGGTGGCCGCATGGGCCTCCTGTTCGCGGAGGAGGCTCTCCTGAGCGAGCGCGGTGCTCTTCTGAGCCTGGAGAAGCAGTAGGCGCATCTCGCACTCCGACTGCTCGGCGTGCTCCAGACGCCGCTCGAGGTCCGCGATCCGCGTCTCCAGTTCGGATCGGCGCTCTCGTTTGACCGTCTTGTCCTTCGCGCGTTTGGGCATGGGATCTCGTTCTCCGGCGCCGGCTCGAGAGCGGCCGAAGGCCCTCTACGCGCCTTGGCCCTCGCCGCCTCCGGCTTTGTCTTCCTCGCGGGCGTGGGCGAGCTTCGCCGCGGCCTGAAGCGCGAGCCCGTATCCGTAGAGCCCCAGGCCGGAGATGATCCCGACGCAGGCGGAGCCGGTCACGGACTGGGCTCGGAAGGACTCGCGGGCGTGGATGTTCGAGATGTGGACCTCGACGGCGGGGACTTCCGCGGCGAGGAGCGCGTCATGGATGGCCACGCTGGTGTGGGTGTAGCCGCCGGGGTTGATGATGATCGCGTCTCTGCGCCCTCGGCACTGCTGGATGGCGTCGATGAGGGCGCCCTCGCTGTTCGACTGGAAGAACTCGACGTCGACGCCGATCTCGGCGGCGAGACGCGTGAGATGGTCCTCCAGGTCCTTGAGCGTGTCCGTGCCGTAGACGCCGGTCTCACGCTGCCCGAGCATATTCAGGTTCGGACCATTGATGACCCGTATGAGCACTCTACAGCCCTCCTTCCGCGCGGTACGTGGCGGTCTCGACAAGCACCCCGCGCCACTCGCCCGCATCGAGCTGTGTGACGACCACGGCGTCGAGGGCTCGGGCCTCCTCGCGAAGCGCGTCTCGCGAGTCCTCGTCCTCGGCCGCCTCGGCTTGAAGCCACAGAAGCCGCGCGAGCATGATGCGAGCCTGGTTCGTCTTCGCGAGCGAGAGCCCCTCGCCCGAGAGCGTGGCGTTCACCATCTCCCTCTGGCCGCGATACTCCTTCGAGAGCTTCTCGAGGCGGCGGTCCCAGCGGTCGACGTACTTGCGCAGGCGCGTCACGGCCTCGCCCATCTCCGCGCCGTCGGGATGGAGTTCGGCGAGGGCCGCCCAGCCATAGACGAACTCCAGCGTCGCGCGCTCGGGAACGGCCTGGTACGTGCCATACGGCCCGCGCTCCATCTCGAGCAACCGGCGCATGTCCGCCTCGACCGCGTCGGTGTTCCCGAGCGCCTGGTTGCACGCCGCCTTCCCGACGAGGCCGGGGACCGCGACAGGCGCGCGGCGGACCATCTCGTCGTACGTGGCGAGCGCCTCTTCATACTCGCCCATGACGAGGAGCGTGTCGCCCATGCTCCGATAGTGCTCCGTGCGCCAGGGGTTCCGACGGAGCAGAGTCGCGTACCCGGCCTCTAGCGCCTCGGGGCCGGGGTTCTCGAACAGCATGGCCTTGCGCAGGGCCGAGCCATCCGGCGGGAACAACCTGTCGGCCCGTCGGTAGAGGCTTGCCGCGAGTGAGAGCCGCCCCTCGGAGCCCGCTTGAGCCGCGTGATCGCAGGTTGCCAAAGCGGTGGACGAAAGGCCCGCCGCGAGGGCGACGAAGAGCCCCGAGAGCAGCACCGCCCCATAGGCGCACCGATGGGCTCCGCGTCCGAGGCTCGCGGCCGGCGCGCCGTCCGCGCGAAGGAGCGTCACGATCGCGAAGACCGCCATCAGTGCGCAGAGGGTCGGCCGCTGCACCCAGTTGCAGTCGATCAGCCCGTGCAGCAGCAGCCCCACGAGTCCCGCCGCGGCGCCCTGACAGAGGCGCAGGCGCACCGGACTCTCCGCAGGGCCGGCCTGAGTGCGCAGCGCGCAGACGATGGCCGCCGCGACCGCGGCCAGGGCGGCCGCCGCCGCGAGGACGCCGCACTCGGCGGCCGTGTTGAGCGCATCGTGGTGGGCGTTCATCGTGTAGCCGACCTCGGCGTTGGCGAGATGGCCGATCCGGTAGCATCCCGATCCCCATCCGAGCAGAGGGCGCTCCAGCGCCGACGCGAGCGCGGCCTTCCAGCAGTGGACGCGGAACATGATGGAGTGGTTCTGGGCGCCGAAGGAGGCGAGCATGCGCTCCCGCACCATCGGAACGGCGAGCACCAGAGCCGCGAGCCCCGCGAAGCCCGCTCCCGCGATGCGCGCCCGGCGCATCGGCGTCCCCGGCAGCGCGAGCGCCCCGAAGACGGCCACGCCGATCAGGAAGGCAAGGAGCCCGGCGCGCGACTGGGTGAGGACCACCGCCGCGCCCATTAGCGCGACCATGAACCATCCCAGCACCCTCCAGAGTCGCTCCGTCTGGCAGAGCCCGACCGCAAGGGCGAGCGGCCCCGCGAGCACGAGGTAGCCGGCGAGCGCGTTCGGGCTGTTGAAGGTGCCGAAGGTGCGCCAACTCGGGGCGCTGAGAACGACAACATTGCGCAACCATTGGCTGATGCCCGAGGCGGACGTGATCGCCCCGGCAACGACGATCGCGAGCGCCAGCCGGTAGGCGACCGCCTCCGGCTCCTCGGCTCGCGCGAGCAGCGGAAGGACGAAGCAGGCGAGCGCCGCAGCCATCCGGGCCGCACCGACCAAGCTGTAGCCGAGATCGGTGGTTGTCACGAGCGAGAGCAGGCTCAGGCCGACCCAGGTTGCCGCGAAGAGCGCCAGGAGGGAGCGCAGACGGCCGGCGCCTCGGAACCCGAACGCGAGGAAGCCGCCCCCGAGAAGCAGGGCGAGGCCGAGAGCGGTGTCGAGCCGGCCGCCCGCTACGTCCACATCGAAGGCGCAGAACCATGTCCCGAAGACGATCGCGGCGCAGACAGGGAGTTCGAGCCAGGGGTCGAGGCCGCGGGTGAGAAGAGGCGGCGCGGCCCGCTCCGCACGCCGCAGGCGTCTGGCGCCCCGCTTGGTCGGACGTCTAGACACGGTCGGAGCCTCCCACCCGATGCTGCCGCCACCAGACGATCCGCCGTCGGGCGAGCATGAAGAGGCAGCGCAGCCGCACCCCGAGAGGGTAGACTCCGCGCAAGACGACCGGAGTGTGCGCGCGCATGTGCTTGTGGTAGTAGATAAGCATGCTGCGGTGGTGCTGCTTGACCATCGCGGCCTGGGCTTTGTCCGAGGAGGCTCCGACGCGGTGCTCCACCCGCGCGCCGGGGTGGTAGTAGACCCGCCAGCCCGCGTCCCAGAGCCGCTTGCAGAGATCGACGTCCTCACAGTACATGAAGTAGTCCTCATCGAAACCGCCGAGCGCTTCGAACGCCTGCCGCCTCAGGAGCATGGCGCTGCCTGACACCCAGTCCACCGGGGCCGGCTCCGTGAACTCCACGTCCTCCATCAGATAGCCGGCGGCGTAGCGGTTGTGTGGGAAGAGCCACCCGAGCGGCGTGCCGCGAAAGGCCGCGGCGACCGGGGACGGGAAGCGCCTCGCCGAAGCCTGCCGCTCGTCCTTGTGCGTGACCATCATGGGCGCCGCCAAGCCGACGTCGGGGTTCGCGCGCAGGAAGTCCGCGAGGGTCGCGATCGCGCCCGGCCGAACCTTGGTGTCGGGGTTCACCACGAACAGGAACTCTCCGATGGCCTCGCGCGCGGCGCGGTTGACGCCCGATCCGAAGCCCAAGTTCGCTCCGGCGTCGACGATCGCGGCTGCGGGAAGCGCCTCGCGAAGCCGTTCCAAGGAGCCGTCGCGGGAGTCGTTGTCGACCACGCACAACTCGTACGGCTCGCCGGCCGCCCCCGCGTCGAGCGTCGCCGCGAGCCCGATCGTCTCCTCGGCGGTGCGCCAGTTGACCACACACACGGAGATCATCGGCTGGTGGGCTCCCCCCGCGCGCCTCTCTCGGCGCCGCTAGGGCTGGTCGTCACTGGGCTCCGGCGCGATCACCACATCGATGCCGCCCGCGCGCGCCTCGTCGAGGATGCGCTGGCCCTCGGCCTGAACGTGCTCGTCGATGAGCATCACGGGCACGCCTTCGCGAATCGGGTACGCGCGCTTGCAGATCTTGCACACCAGCACGCGCTCCGGCACGTGGGCGAGTTCGCCGCGATCGGCCGGGCAGCGCAGACGCTGGATGAGGTCTTCGTAAGCCAAGATGGTCGTCTCCTTTCCTCGTCGCCGGAGGCGACGCTCTGCTCTGTTCGGCCAAACCGGCGGCGGGCCTCCGCCATGCCGAACTCCGCGCCCAGTCGCCGTGCGGCGGAATTCGCTACCCACGGGCCTATTCGAGGGTCTCCCCTTGACTTGGTTGGCGGAATCCGCCGATCCGCCAGGCGCGAAGCGCCGATTCGGGGCCCTGCGCGGTCTCGGGGGCATGGCAAGAATGTTGCAGCATAGTGGGTAGGAGGTGCGATCAGAGATGACAATGGACTGCACACGGGCGTCGGACGCGTTTCTTGTGAGAATGGTGGCCTCGGGCCAGAACCGTGCGCTCGGGGTGCTGTGGGAGAGGCATCGCCCGCGCGTGGCCGCGATCGTCCGCTCCTTCACCTCCCGCACGGAAGACCGGGAGGACCTGGTGCAGGAGATCATGCTCAAGGCGTTCGAGTCCCTCGACCGGCTGCGCAACCCTTCGCAGTTCCGGCCCTGGCTGGACACCGTTGCGCGGCGGCGCTGCGTGGACTACCTCAGGCGTGGAGCCAAGGTGCACTTCCAGTCGATGGACGCCCCCGCCGACGGCGATGAGGAATCCGGGTCGAGAGAGTACGCCTCGACGGAATGCGCGGTGGAAGACGTCGTGGTCTCCCGTGCGATGGAGTCCGCCACGGAGAGCGCGCTCGGCGACCTTACGGAGGCGAGCCGCAAGGCGTTTGTCATGCGGACCGCCCGCAACGCGACCCTCAAGGAGATCTCCGAGGAGGTCGGCGTGACGGAGGGAGCCGCGAAGTCGCTGGTCTACCGCGCGCGACGGACGCTCGAGCGCAGGTTGGACCCGTTTCTCGCGGCTTAGGCGACCCGGACCACAAGCAGCTGACCGGGGAGGGCTCCATGACCGGGCCCTCCCCGTCGCGTGTACGGCGCCGGAACGGAGCGTTTGCCGGCCTGCGGGCGTCGTATACTCAGCCATCGGGGACCGACGCGATCGGGAGGGCGCCGGTGCGCACAGGATTGCTCGTCCGGCTCGCTCTTCTCTCCGCGATGTCCGCCGTCTCGTACGCGCAGGACGGGCATCGCCTCATCGCCCACTACTACGCAGGCGCGGAACTCGCGGACCCCCGCGGCCTGAACGCCGGCTGCGCCGTCGCGGTGATCGGTCCCGAGGGCGAGGAGAGCCCACTCACGCTCGACTCCGTGGGCCCGTACTTCTGGCCAGCCGTCGGCGGTGGGATCACGACGGCCTACTCCGTGCAGTGGCCGCTCGGGCATCTCGGGGTGTGGCAGGCGCTCGACGCCGCGTACTCGCCGGACGGCTCGCTCCTTTACGTACGCGTCCAGGAGCAGCCGAGCGCCCGCGGTCCGTCGCGGCAGATCCTCTGCGTCCTTCGCAGGACCGACAGCGGCTCTTACCGCGCCTCGGAGCCCTTCCCGTGGCGGCCAGGCGTTCCGCTGCGCGAGGTCATGCCGGACGGGACGCTCGTGGCCTCGGCCGAGGGCTGCCGGCCGCCTCTCTACCTTGCTCGCCCGGATGGAACCTATGCCGAGATCTCGCTTCCGGGCGTGGAGGCGCTGGGTGAGGTGCGGTTCCTGCACGGGTGCCGTCTGGGCGGCCCCGCGACGCTGACGCTCTCCGCCGGTGGAGCGCTCCTCGCATGCGACCCATCGGGCTGGGCGGGCGCCGACGGCGGGGCGCGGCGGGAGAGCCGGACCACGATCACCTTCCGCGAGGTGGGCTTCCGCATTGGCCGCGACTGCCCCGCATTTGACCCCGAGCGCGCCTGGTGGTCGCCGGATGGGAAGACGGTCGTGTTCGAGTCCACGGACAACATGGAGCGGTGGCGGGTCGACCGTGAGCCCCTGCTCCACTACTCCGCGGCTCAGGATGGCGGCCTCTGGCTGATGGGGCCGTCCGGCCTGAGCCTCGTGGCGCGGGTTCACGTCACTCCGGGCCTCTCCGCGGTGTGGGCGCCGGACGGCTCGTGCGTGTACGTTCCCGTCCCGGCGCGCGACCTCACCGAGGAGGCCGGCGTGCCCGCCGAGGCTTCGGCCATTCTCCGGGTGTTCACCGACGGCTCGCCGCCGACTCGTTACGGCCCGCTCCTCTTCGACCTCCGCCACCTCGGCCTCTGGCAGCCGAAGAGGGTGGCCTCCGAAGAAGACGGCGAGTAGGGCGCATTCACCACCGCTCGAGCAAACCTCGCAGCCGTTCGAGACCCTCCTCGATCGCCTCAACGGAGTTCGTGTAGGAGAAGCGGAGGAAGCCCTCCGCACCGAGGTCCGTCACCTGGCGCGGAGGCGTGGTATGCTGGTTTGTCGAGGCCCGACGCAGGGAGGCGCGGATGAGCCGCTCGGCCGCACGCAGAACACCCGCGAAGCGCACGACGGAGAGGTCCGCCGCCCGCCGCCCGCAGGCCCCGCCTCATCCCGCTTCGGGTGTGGCCGCGCTTGTGCTCGCGCTGGCGTCGGGGGCCTATCGCTGGGGCTGGGGCTTTCTCGCGGGAGGCGCGAGCCTTGACGCCACGCGCGCCGCGCCTTGGCCGGAGACGGCGGCGACGTGCGTGTGTCTGCCGGCCTCTCTGGTGGCGGCGGTGACCGCGTTCCTGATGGCGCTTCACGTGCTCCGGCAGGGCGAGGTCCGGCATCGACGGATCGCGATCGCGGCGGTTGTCGCGGCGGCCGCGTCGATCCTGCCGTGGTTCCTGATGCTGAGGCCGGCGTAGGAACGAAGGAGCCCGCCGCCACGAGGGCGACGGGCTCCGTTTGGTGTCGGGTGTTGCGGTGAGGGACTACCCTACGGCGCCCTCGGCGGGCGTCTCCTCCTCCGTCGTCTCCTCGGCGGGCTCGTCCTCCACGACTTCGCCGGGGATGGTGACCGTAAGGGTGGTCACGGTCTGGTTCCCGGCGCGGTCGAAGACGGCGATGCGCACGGAGCGGTCGCCCGGCTCCAGCCCGGCGAGCACGAAGGTGAGCATCTCATGGGTCTCGTCGTAGCGCAGGTCGCGCGGAGCGATGGTGTTCCAGGGCTCCTCGTCGTCCACGCTGTACTGGGCGACCTTGACGCCTGTGCCCTTGTCGGAGGCCGCGCCCTTGATTGTGACGGTCCCGTCCTCGGCGATCTCGATGCTGCTGTTGCCGAAGAGGGCGGCCGGGGCGGTCGTGTCGACGTAGACGGGGCCGACGACGACGGACTCATCGAGTCCCGCGCCGGGGTTCGACGGCTCGTCCGAGGCCGTGATCTTGAGCAGGTACGCCCCTTCCTCTATCTCCGAGACGTCCCACGAGTAGGTCGACTCGGCGAGGTTGGTCTTGGCGTCGGTCCACGTCAGGCCGTTGTCCGCGGAGTAGGCCACCGCGTAGCGCAGCGTGTCGCTGTCGGGGTCGGTTCCCTCCCAGGAGAGTTCGGCCGTGTCTTTGATGTACTTGATCTCCGAGATGTCATCATAGGCGACGGTCGGCGCGTTGTTGGGCGTCAGATACTCCAGCGTGACCGAGGCGACCTCGGGCCCCGCGCCTCCATCCGACCCGAGCCGGACGCGGTACTGGAGGTACATCCCGTCGGGGCTGTAGACGCGCAGCTTCCGGCCCTCGCCCTGCGTGCCGCACCAATCCGACCACCGCTCATCCGGACGCGGGGTGTTCCCGGTGCGCGTTTCGACGATGACCGTCGCGCCCTCCGGAGCCGTCCCCTGCCACTCCACGGTCGACCACTCGACCGAGACCGGCGCGGCGAGCACCGAAGAGGTGTACGACCCCTCCTGTTCGCCGCCCACCGGCATGCGGTAGACGCCGACGGGGGCCGAGGTCAGGGCCCAGAGAGCGTCACCCGTCGGGTCGGCGCACAATGAGGTGATGGCCGCTTCGGGCTGCTCGATGGCCCCGAGCACGCCGACATTGCCCTCGCCGTCCGTCGAGTAGAGGCGCGCGGTCTGGTTGGTCGCGAAGTAGAGGCGCTCGCCCGCGGTTGCGAGGGCCAAGCCACCCATGTCGGGGGTCTCGATGACCGCCTCGATGGAGCCGGTCTCGGTGATCTTGTAGGCGTTCCCAAGGGAGCCGAAGTACACGTCCCCATCGGGGCCGAGCCCGATCGAGTACACCGCTCCGAGCGGCGACTTGCCGATGATGTTCACCACGCCGTCGGGCGCGACTCGGTACAGCGCGCCCGAGTCCGTGCCGACGTAGCAGTCGCCCTGGTCATCGACCGTGACGCACAGCGCGTGGTCCTCGGTCGCGTTCAGGATCTCGGTCACGTCGCCCGACTCGGTTACCCTGAGGACGCGTCCGTTCGGACCCGTCGCGGCGACGATGGCGTCGCCCGTGAAAGCGATGTCCCACACATACGCCTCGCCGGTCTCCCCGGAGAGCATCTCCTTGCCGTTCGCGCTGATGTGGTAGAGCTTGCCAGAAGGTCCTGCGCCGGCGACGAGCGTGCCGTCCGGCAGGGCCTGCAGGGCGAAGACCTGCGCGTCGTCGGTGTCAAAGAAGACCGAGCACTCGCCCTCGGGGCTGACGCGGTAAATCGTCCCCTGGGGGCCGGTCCCGACATAGACGCCGCCAACGCCGTCCGGCGCGAGACACCAGGCGTAGAGCGCGGGCGGGCAGTAGTCGAGCACGGTCCGCAGCGGGTTTGCGAGGCCCAGCGCGCCTTTGTCGAGGATGCTCACGCCTTCGAGGGCGCCGGGGCGGAAGTCGTCCGTGGTCGTGTGGGAGACGGCGCCGGGCTGTCGGACGGCGATGGGCTCAATCTCGGCGTCGTCTTCCTCGCCGTCCTCGCCGTCACCCTCACCCTCGACGGTTTCGCCGGTCTCGGCCTCGGTGGGCTCGACGGTCGTCTCCTGCACCTTGACCTTGCCGGGCTCAGCGCCCTCCGGCATGTGGATTCCGGGAGGCGGGGGGCCCTGCATGAAAAGGCTCCAGATCGCGGGGAAACTCTGGTAGACGTTGGTGAGCGCCTCGGTCTTGTCCAAGCCGCGCGTGAGCGGCTCGAGGCGCGGATCGACGTCGCCGAGCACGGTCCAAAGCGCCGGGGGCGCGTCAAGACACTGGCTCAGCCGTGAGAGGCGGCCCGCGACGGCGACCTGGAGCGCCGGCCCCTCCAGAGCCGGGCTCATCGCCGGGACGGCGCCCACCGCGATGGGCGGCTCGATGAGACCGCCTCCGTTCCCCGCCGCGACGCGGTCCTCGGGACGCACGATGACGAGCGGGTGCTGCAGCATGCCCTGGATGTCGTACTCCGTCTCCCAGGTCACCGTTCGAATCTGGGTGCTGGAGGAGTAGTCGGTGGTTCCGGCCTGGGTGAGGATCTCCGCGATCTCCGAGGGAATCGAGGGGTAGCTGCGACCATCGGAGAGGAACGCGCTCCCGGGCATGCCGAGGGTGGCGACAAGTCGGTTGTTCGGGATCGCGGTCGCCGTGTAGCTCTCGATGAGCCCGGGCAGATCGACGGGCGTCGGACGCGTGAATCCGAGCTGCATCTCCGCCATGGCGGCCATCTCTCCGGCCGCCAGCACCATCGTCGTCGAGCCGCTCGGCGCGTCCGCCGGGATGGGGATCTCGATGGTCTGCTCATCCAGGCCGAGGCCGTCAATGAGCTGGTAGACGACGCGCGCCTTCACGGAGTCGCCCGGCGCGACGACCCAGTCGTCGAGTTCCAGGCGGAGCAGTCGGGCCTCCGCCTTGCGCTCGGTGATCGTGAAGTCGATCGAGAGCGACGCGACGTCCTGCGGGGAGAAGATGTTCGTCATGAGGATGGAGACGGCGGTCATGGCCTCCATCGCGGGAAGCGAGGTGGGACCCACGTCGGTGTGCTCGTAGGTCTCGAGTTCGACCGCCGCGCCCTCCTTGCCCTCGGCCCGGATCCTGGACTGGATGACGAAGTCCTCATCGGCGGAGACCCAGGGCTCAAGCGCCGAGAGCGCGGCCATCGCGGGCATGAGTCCCGAGTAGGTCTCGTCGCGGCAGACGTTGCAGTTGTAGGTCTTGGTGGTCTCGAGGTCCGGGGCCGTCACGGTCAGGCGGAGGGGGAACATCGTCGGCGCGCGGCCGACCTGCCCTCCGATCGCCTGCGGGTCGTCGGTGAGGATGGTCCCGAAGGGCGCGACCGCAAGCGGCTGGTCCATCTTCTCGGAGCGCGCCCCGACGTACTGGATGACCTCGATGACCTCGTTGTAGGTGGCCGGGAGGTCGACCATGCCGGCGCTGAACATGGGGTGTCCGAAGGCGAGGAAGCGGTCGCCGTCGATGTAGGTGAGCGTGCCGGCCGCGCCGATCGCGATGTCGCCGGTCATGAGGCCGACGCCCACCGGGCTGCCCGGAACAAGCTCGTACGGCGGGAGTTCGGAGACCCCGCCCAGCGACTGCATCACGGTCATGCCCTGGCGGTCGAAGACCTTCCGCAGGATCTCGAAGCAGCGGTCGGAGAGGCCGGAGACGGAGATCGACGGGGCGCATGGGACGAACGCGACGGCCCGATCGCGGATCTCCTCCGGCACATCCTCGTCGCGGAGGCAGAGCACGGCGAGGTCGCGCTCAGCGCCGTCGACGATCACCGGGTTGTCAAGTTCGGCGACCTGGACGGCGGCCGGGTCGGACTGAGCCCACGCGTCGGCCCGGTCGATGTTCTCGAACGAGCGCAGCATGTACTCGATGGGGGTGAACATCACGAGGGGCTGGCGCGTGCTGGGCCCGCGGGAGAGGGCCCCCGCGATCCGGCCGTCGATGTAGATCGGGCTGCCGGACATGCCTCCGGCCGGGCCCGACTCGTTCGCGACGCAAGGGCCGTCGAGCATGCGCATCATGACGTAGCTGACGCCCGGATCCAGATTGCGCACTACGTTGAGGATCTCGACGTTGAACGGCTCGGGCTCCGTGCCGCGGAAGACCGAGTAGCACACGCCTTTCATCCCCGGCTCGATCTCATCGACGCCGATCATCGTCTCGGGGTCAAAGTAGGTTGAGCGCTCTTGGGCTTGGGCCAAGCCGGCCAGCGCCACGAGGACGAGGCATGGCGCGATCCGGCTGAGCGCCCTCATTCTGATCTTGTTCACGCGTTCACTCCCTTGGGCCACAGCGGGGTGGCGTCGACACGCGCCACGCCCGAGCGGGGCGTGGGCGTCCAAACCAGCGAACTTCAG
>CAZCER010000092.1:0-7572 GCA_964497385.1 uncultured Armatimonadia bacterium
ACTGGCCGACCGGCGAGTACCGGTTCCTCGCGGTGATGCAGAGCGGCGGCGCACCGACGGGCGGCGAGGCGAAGCTTCGCGTGTACGACCGCGCGGAGTTCCCCGCTGTCGGGCGCGCGGTGACGCTCCTCGGCCCGGACGACCGTCTGCGCTCGTGGCTCAGCGAACGCGGGGTCGCGGCGCGGGAATTCGGCGAGACCCCGGCGGGTCCTCACGAGGCCATCCTGGTGGCCGGGCCTCCGTCTCCCGATGACGCTCCCCAAGCGTGGGCGGATCTGACCGAGCGCATCCAGGCGGGAGCGACCGCGCTCTTCGTGGCTCCCGAGGCTCTCGCCGAGGGCGACGACGCGCTCCACTGGCTGCCGCTTGAGCACAGGGGCGGCCTGAAGCGCATAGCCGGGTGGCTGTACCTCAAGGATGAGTGGGCCAAGCGGGGCCCCGTCTTCGACGGGCTCCCGGCGGGAGGGCTGATGGACTACGGCGTCTACCGCGACGTGATCCCTGATCTGCTCTTCGACGGACAGGGCCCGGCCTCCGAGGCAATCGCCGGGGCGGTGAAAGCCTCCCAGGACTATGACTCAGGACTCATGGTCGCGGCGTACTCGGTCGGACAGGGACGGATCCTCCTGAGCACGCTGAGGCTCCTCGAGAACCTGGGGCGCGATCCGGTCGCGGATCGGCTGCTCCTGAACATGCTGCGGTGGGCCGAGGCGGAGCCCCGCTGAGTCTCACCGGAACGGCGCCGCGCCGTCGGGAGGCCGGACACGGGCCTGATGGGCCCATCGCGTGGGGCTTCCGTCCGCGACATCCTCACCGCTTCGGAGAAGGGCGTGCTAACCGCCTTCCTCATCAGGGAACGGCGTCTCGTCGGTCATCTCGATGTTGTTCGCGATCACGACGCGGCCTCGCGCGCGGTTGTCGATTCGGGCTTCTCCGTAGAACTCGTTGTCGGTGATGATCGCGGCGCGGACGTCGGGCTCGAGCACGATGGGCGTGGGGTTGCTGTTCACGCCCTCCGTGTTGCGGTTGTTTACGAACACGCAGTTGTCGATGCTGACGCGCCCGCTCTCCACGAGGATCGTCTGAGGGGCGTTGCGGCTGTCCGGATGGATGCAGTAGAAGTGGCAGTTGTCGAAGGACACGCGTCCCGTCCCGGCGATTCTCGCGAGCGCGGTCCCGTTCGCCGCGTAGTTGGTGCCGAAGAGCCCACACCCCGTGAAGCGCACCATGCCGGCGTTGGTGGGCGCGACGATCACATCCCCAAAGATCTGCGAATTGCTGAAGCTGACGCCCGAGTGCGGCTGCGACTCCTCGACGAGGACCGCGACGTCGCAGCAGTCCGCCCCGCTCTGGGTCAGGAGGTAGTTGCCGGCTCCCTGGTACGGACCCGTCCCAGCCCCACGAAGAAACCTCATGCCAACCTTGTAGCCGATCGCGAAGCAGTTGGTGACGTACTCCCAGTCGCTCCGGCCGAAGACAAACGCCTCCCCCTGTTCAAGCATGAACTTCCCGACGGGGCTATCCGCGTCCGCCGCGGTCCAGAAGGGCCAGAAGTGAACGTTCTCGACGCGGCCTACATCCAGGCACAGGTCGACGAACAGCCCGCGCCGCAGCGGCTGCGCGTAGAGGTTCCGGATGTAGTGGCGCCCGGCAACGACGGAGCCGAAGTCCACGGCTTGGTACGGGTTTACCATCAGCACATCGACGACCGAGCAGTTGTCGGCCCCGGCCGACTGGACCGTCCAAGGGTACGCGACCGGTGGATTGGTCTTGGTCTGATTGGGATAGTGGATCGTCACGCCCTTGAGCGTGGAGTTGAACCCGAGCCGGATGAACGGCGTCCCGGCCTCATCCCCCGCGCCCTCCACGGCGAGCAGCACGCTGCCTCCGAGTTCGGGGCCGCCCGCCGGGTCGCTCGGGTCGACGTACTGGTCGACCGTCGCCGGGGCGCGCCAGACCCCCTCGAGGGTCACCGACTTGGGGATCGAGAGGTGCGAGGCGATGAGGTACTTGCCTGGCGGCGCCTGCACGATTCCCCCGCCCGTCGCCCCACACTGGTCGAGGGCCGCCTGGAAGGCCGCCGTGTCATCGGTCGCGGCGTCGCCCACGGCGCCGAAGTCACGCACATTCAGGGCGAACGGGGCGTCGTCGCCGCCCGCGGCCGAGGCGCCCAGCGCACCCATGAGAAGCATCACCGTTGCACGCATTGTCAGACTCCATTCGCATCGGCGCGTGGACCGGGTCCGCTCTGACCCGCCACGCACGCCCGTTCCCAGGGGGCTCTTGGCCGCCGCCTCCACCTGCGGCGCTCGGCGCTCAACGCACCTCGCCGCGGTACGGCGCCTCATCCCAGGAGGCCAGACCGACGACCGGCAGATAGGGTGCGGTCACGGCCTCCTGCCGCGGAGTGTCGAGAGCTTGGTAGACGTACCAGATCGGCTTGCGGCCGAGGGGGTCCTCGGCGTCGTCGGGGAACCGCCGCAGGCCGAGGCGCAGTCCGCCCTCGTGCCGGCTGTCCACCCAGTTGTGGTACTGGAAGGCCTCGATGGTCTCCAGTGGCGCCAGCTTCGCCCACGTGTACGCCATCCCGGCGGCCTGGTCGCGCAGCGCGGCCTCGCTGTAGTCGCGGCTGTTGAGGCCCTGTTCGGTGAGATGCACCGAGCGCGGTCGGCCGCGGTAGCCGTGCGCGGGCCGCCGGACCCAAGCGTCGAGAACCTCCAGGTTCTTGAAGGTGATCTTCGGAGTGTCGAAGCTGAAGCGGACCTGGTCGTCCTCCCAGACGCGCGGCTCGAAAAGGTCCTGGGGATAAGGGTGGTACGCGATCCCCCACTCGAAGTCACCCTCGACCTGCGACGTTCGCACCAGCCGTTCGAGCAGGTCCCGACCGGGGTGTGAGCGCGGGTCCTGACGCATCGTCCAGTGGTGCTCGAGCGAGATGTAGACTCGCGCCCCGGGGTCGTACTGCCGCGCGATCAGCCACGCCGCGCGCAGCGACCGCTGGTACCACTCGAGGTACACCGCCGCGCTCTGCTCACCGGCGTTCGTCCAGACCCAGCCGGCGCTGATCTCGTTGTGGAGGATCCAGTGGTGGATCCGTCCATGGCCGGCCGCCGGGTCGCTGTATCGCCGGGCGAGGAAGTCCAGGCCGGCGGCGTAGGCCGTCAAGCCGTCGGCGCTCGTGACATCGGGCATGACGAAGATCCCGGCCGGGTCGGCGGCCGGGTAGGCAACCAACCGGCTGTAACTTCCGGGCGGCGCGTTCCCCGCTTGGCCGATGAGCACGATGACCGAGGTGATGACGCCGTGTTCGGCGAGGGTGCGGAAGGTCTCATCAAAGCGCTGCACTTGCTCGTCGTGGACGTACCACGTGCGACCGGCGTAGGTGAACGGGCTCCAGCCCGGCGCCGGCGTGGCGCTGAAGAGCGCATTCAGCACCAGGTTCACCGTCGCGTAGCCGATCCCGAGGTCCGTGAGGTCGCTCGTCGGGCGCGCCAGGCTGAAGCCGCCGAGGCCTTTGCGGCCCTTCGGGGCGGGGGCCGGCGGATCCCAGCGCGGAGTGACGTCCTCGGCGTAGCGCGCGGCGGAGACCAGTTCGCCGCTCTCCTCGCGCACGAGCGCCCAACGCGAGAGCAGCCGGTCGCGGTCTTCCAGGCGTCGCGGCAGAGACACGGCGAAGCCTCCGTTCGCATCGGGCTCGAGCGACGTGCGGCTGGACCAAGGCAGGCCCGCATCCAGATCCTGTGACAGGGGCGCTTCGACAAGCGCCACCTTGCGGAGTTCGCCAAGCTCCCCGGTCAGGTCGATCCGCTCCGCGCCGACCGAGACACGGGTCAGGCGGCAGGGCCACGCGCGAGTTTGGTAGGAGTCCAGGAACCGATCGAGGTCAGCCAGGCGCTGCCGGCGCGCCTCGGCGGTTGCGGCCAGCTCGCGCTCGCGCGCATTCGGGGCTCTAAGCTCCAGATTGCGAAGCTGGAGCGACTTGCCCGGGGCGCTGCCGAAGTCCAGCCGCAGCCCCCCAACGGGGGTCTCGCGTTGCGACAGCACCGCCCGCAGGTCGAGCGCGTGGGGCGACCAGCCCTCGCTGTGAGCCAGTCCAGGCCCCTTCACGCTGCTTGCTTCCGTCAGGGGCGGATGCACGAAGACCTGGAAGCTGTCGGCGCCGGTGGTGCTGAAGAAGTCGAATGCGAGCACGTACGTCGCCGGGTCGATGACCTGATCGAGCGGCGCTGTGAAGACGTAGGGGTCGCCGCCGGTCGTGCGGATGCTCCAGCCGCCGTCGGGCAGCGCCTCCAGCTCCAAATCATGGCAATCCGTTGGGACGAGCCGCAGGGGCACAGCCGGCGGTTCGGCCGCCAGTGTCAGCGCCCCGGACAGGACGAGCCAGACGCCGCTCAAACTCACCATAGTCGCCGCCTCACGCCGGTAGCGTTCCGGGAGTGGCGCCCCTGCGCCGCGCCCTCTGAGTCGCCCGCCCCTTCGTCGGGCTGGTGCTCCCTCCTGCTTGAGCGGGTGGGCCGTGGAGCAGCCGCGCGACTGGTTCGACGCTCCGAGGCGCGGTTGGCCGGCGATGCCCTGAAGCGCTGGGTCTGAGCCGGCGCAGGGCGTGAACACCGCGGCGACGAACTCGCGTCGCCGCCATGGCGCCGACGAGGTTAGCGCTACCGATGGTAGACTCGATAGGCTTGCCGAGACGCGCCGACGGCGGAGCGTCTTCGCGGCGAGAGTCGAACAGGAGGCGCACCCGTGATGCAGTTCCTAACAGTCCTGTTTCTCGCGCAGCCGGTAGGAGGAGCCGTCGAGGCTCAGCCCTTGCCTGAGGGCGTGGCCGACTCGGGCATCAACGTGCTGCTCGATCAGAGCCACGCCATGTCCTTCTTCTGGCACTGGTCCGTCCAGGATGACCTCCGCTGCGCCGGCCACAGAGTCAGCTGCAGCCAGGCGTCCCTGCATCGCGTGCTCACGCCCGGTGAACTCGCGAACGCGCGCGACCAGAGCCAGCATCGCTTCCCACGAGAGGGCGAGGGCGCCCTACTGCGCCCTATGGTGCGGATCCCCGTCCCCGAATACGACGTCGTTGTGCTCGTCGGCGCCGGCAGCCCTCTGCCATACCTTCCCGCCGAGGTGGATGCCCTCACTCGCTTCCTGGAGCGGGGCGGCGGGGTGGTCGTGCTTGGTCGACACACGGGCGCCGACTCGCCTCTGG
This sequence comes from uncultured Armatimonadia bacterium, assembly GCA_964497385.1. GTDB lineage: Bacteria > Armatimonadota > Zipacnadia > UBA1398 > UBA1398 > CAZCER01. Next base: position 5,204 of record CAZCER010000092.1, read on the forward strand.
CCAACCTGGTTGCCGGGTTCGGCGCGAGGTTCTTGCCGGACCCTGTCACCGCGCCCCAGCCGGGGGAAGTTCCGGGCCTCGACACGGAAGCCCGCGCCCTCCACGCAGCGGAGGTCGGGGACGACTGGTCGGTGCTTGCCGGCGGAGACGCCTCGGCGGCCCTTGTCGCTCAGCGGAGCTACGGAGCGGGGAGGATCCTGCTCGTCGCGGACGACCGCTTGGCCGCCGCGAAGGACGACCAGGGACGGGACGCGCCGAACCGCGCGCTCCTGTCGTGGCTTGTCGAGCAGGCCGCCGGCGCACAGCCTCGCCGGGTCGGGGACGAGCGCCGGGCGCCTTGGGAGCATGGAGGCATCGGAGGCGCCTTCTACCCCGAGCACGCACTCGACATGGGCGGCCTCACGGTCTACTACGCCGACAACCAGCTCGAGCACATCCGCGCCGCCGCGGAGGACGGATTCGAGGATGTGCGGGACATCCTGGCGCGCCTGCTGCCCACCCCGCCGAACCCCGGTGACGACATGTACATTGTCCTTGCGGGCGGCGACGGCGGAGGCTGGGCGGAGAACGTCTTCGTTCCGAAGGTCGCCGGGACGATCGCTACGGACCTGAATGCGGTGAAGAGCATTCTCGCCCACGAACTCACCCACACCCTGAACGGGCCTGAAGCCTTTGACGGTACTCCCGGCTGCGTGCCGCCCGCCTGGTGGAGCGAAGCGCACGCTGGCTTCTTCCAGCGCAAAGTCATGCGCGAATTGGGCGACTGTCACGGCTTCTACAGCCGCCGGGGAGTGATGAGTTGGGATCCTCTGCTCCGCGAAGTCGATCTGGCGAACCTCGGCGAGGGCGAGATGGGCAAGGCCTGGGAGAAGGTCTGGTTCCTGTGGTCGCTGCTGGATGACCGATACGGCGAGCAGTGGTACCCGAACTGGCTCGGCCACCTGCATCGGAAGTACGCGGCGGACCCGACCCATCACCTTACGATGGATGAGTACATCATCTCGGTCAGTGAGTCCGTCGGCGAGGATGTCTCGCCCTTGTTCGAGCTGTTCGGCACATCGGTGGGCGAGCGCGCCCCGCTGCCGCCAATCGCCCCGCGCCCTTAGCCCGCTTCGCGTTTGCGCCGCTCGGCGTCAGGATCGCGACGGAAGGACACGCATGGCCATCGTGGACAGAGCGCTCTTCGGCATCGGCGACTGGGACCCCGAGGGGGTCGGCTTCCATCGGGTGGTGCTCCGCGTCGCCGAGGCCGCCGCCGCAGTGCGGGCGCGCTTCGTCTGGAGGCGTCGCGACCGCGAGCCGGGGAAACGAGCGCTTCTGGTGACCACCGCAAGCGGGGAGCCCATCGCGAACGTGCACCGACTCTCGGTCACGCGCGAGGAGTGCGACCTCTTGTTCGAACCCTCGTCCGGTGCGGGCGAGTACCACCTGTACTGGGCGCCCTACAGCGGGTCGATCCACTCTCCGTACCCCAAGGTTGAGTACCCCGAGCCCTCGGATTCGCCCGATCCGGCTTGGGTCGCGATGGCGCTGAACGTCCGAGCCGCGCCCCTGGCTGACGTCGTGTCGACCGAGACCTCCGGCGAGTTCAACGCATTCTCGGACATGGAGCTTCCCGCGCGTCAGGACGAGCTGGCGAAGCTCCTGGAGAGCCATGCCGGCGAGCCGTTCCTGGTCTTCGCCGAAGACCGCGACCGCCCCGTGCGCATGGCGCGCGACATCCCCGAGCGCTGGATTCAGGCCGGCCCTTCGGCGTGCGTCGAGTTCGTCGCTGCGCCGGGCGAGTACAGGGTTTTCCAGGTCGGGATCTACGCGCTCAAGGACCTGCAGGACGTGCGGGTGACGTGCGGGCCGCTCGCGAATGGTGTGGGCGCGATAGGAGCCGAGGCCTTCGACTGCATCAACCTCGGCGGCGTGGGATGGGACGGCGTTCCCTTCACCCAGCGGGGCGACCTCCCGAGCGGCCGTGTCCTTGCGCTGTGGTGCGGAGTCCGGACGCCCGAGGGCGCCGCACAGGGCGCGTATGAGGGACGCCTGACAGCCCGCGCCAACGGGTGCGAGCCGCGGGAGATCACGCTGCGGCTCGTGGTCGAGGGCAAGCCCATCGCCGACGGCGGCGACGGCGAGCCGCACCGGCTCTCGCGGCTGCGCTGGCTCAACTCCACCCTAGGCTCCGAACCCGAGGTCCACGCTCCGTACGTGCCCGTCAAGGCCGATGGGCGCACCCTTCACATCCTCGGTCGCCGCGTCGAGGTGGGCGAGTGGGGCCTGCCTAAGCGGATCGTGAGCGCCTTCTCGCCCGAGGTCACCGAGGCCGACGCCGAGCCCGTGGAGCTGCTGGCGGGCCCGATGCGCCTTGTCGCGATCGA
>CAZCER010000092.1:7672-11368 GCA_964497385.1 uncultured Armatimonadia bacterium
GGCGCGCTACATGACCGGCCTCGGACGCAAAGGAGGTGTGCGCCCCGACGGGTTCGAGTGGTCGTGGGACGCGGAGCGCAACCAGGACAGCGTGTGGCTCGGTGACGTGAACGCCGGTCTGCAGCTCAGCCTGCGGGACGACGCCTACTCGCGCCCGCTCAACACGAACTTCTACCATCTCAAGCCCCTGGTGCTGCCGCGGGTCTGGCACAACGAGGGTCGGGGCGGGATCAGGCTCCAGGCCGGTGAGGACGCGTACCTCGTGACCTGCTTCTCCGGGCCCCTCGCGCTCGCGGCGGGCGAGGAGGTCAGGCTCGACGTCCGGCTGCTCCTCACGCCCTTCAAGCCGATCGACACCGCGCGCCAGTTCGGTACGCGCTTCTTCCACGACTACCAACCACCCGACGAGGTTGTCGAGCGGGGCGCGAACACCATCAACATTCACCACGCCACTGCGATCAACCCCTACATCAACTACCCCTTCCTGCGCGACGAGGAGCTTGCGGAGTACGTCCGTGAGGCTCACCGCCACGGCTGCAAAGTGAAGCTCTACTACACCGTGCGGGAGCTGACGACCCGGGCGCCCGAGCTGTTCGCGCTCCGAAGCCTCGACGGCGAGGTGATCGTGAGAGGCCCCGGCGGCGGGCACCCGTGGCTTCAGGAGCACCTCGAGGAAGACTACATCGCCGCCTGGCACGCTGAGCCGACCGAGGACGCCTCCGTCATCAACGGCGTGCTCAGCCGCTGGCACAACTACTACGTCGAGGGCATGGATTGGCTGGCCCGCAAGCTCGAGATCGACGGGGTCTACCTTGACGATGTGGGCTTCGGCCGCGAGGTCCTGCAGCGCGCCTGGCGCGTGCTCCACCGCCGTCGGCCGGACCCGGTGATCGACCTCCACAGCGCGAACCAGTACAACCCGCGCGATGGGTTCGCGAGCAGCGCGAACCTCTATATGGAGCTGATGCCCTACCTTGACCGGTTGTGGTTCGGCGAGTACTTCGACTATGTCGAGTCGCCCGACTACTGGCTCGTTGAGGTCTCCGGCATCCCCTTCGGGCTCATGGGTGAGATGCTCCAGGACGGCGGCAACCCATGGCGCGGCATGGTCTACGGCATGACCGGTCGGATGCCCGGCGTCGACAACGAGCCCCTCTGGCGCTTCTGGGACGAGTCGGGCCTCGCGCAATCGCGGATGCTCGGGTACTGGAGCCCCCGCTGCCCGGTGAGCGCCGGCCGAGAGGATGTGCTCGCGACCGCGTACGTCCGCAAGGGGAAGTCCGCCGTGATCGCCCTCGCGAGCTGGGCGCCGGAGCCCGTCGAGGCGCGGCTCGCGGTGGACTGGAGCGCCCTCGGCCTGGAGCCTGGCCGATTCCTCGCGCCAGCCGTCGCGGGCTACCAGCCAGAGGCCCGCTTCGGAGCCGACGACGCGATCCCCGTTGAGCCAGGCCGAGGGTGGCTGCTCGTGACCAGCGACGGGTAGGAGGGGCTCGACGGGACGCGTAGCGACGGTGAGCCGCTCGTCGCCCCACTGATCCCGAGAGGGCCCTGGGAGATGCCTGTGGTTGGACCTGGCCGGCCCTCGCGCCTTGCCCGCCTTCTACGCGAGGACGCTCTGCGGGCTGGTCTCACCGTGACGCCCAGACGGCCGAAGTCACACGGTTGCCGCGGCAACGAGGACAACCGCCGCACGCTCAGGAAGTCACCGCCGACCGGACGGATGGAGCCGAGGTTCGCGAGAACCTCGCGAGCCGCGTGCGGCGAGCGCCGGACCAGGACAGGCGCAAGGGACCGAACTGCGGGAGGCAGACCTAGTGGATTGGCAAGCGGAAGCGCGGCGTTTCCTCGACCAAGAGACTCAGTTCCGTCTGGGCATGCTGCCCACGGAGCAGTCGCACCCGAAGACGCGCGGACTGGCTGAGACCCTTCAACAGGACGTCTCCGCCGGAGTGCGCATGTTGCAGGCGGTGGATGACGACGTCGCCGGGTGCGCGATCGACGTGCTCTCGAGTCGTGAGTTCGGCCAGCTCGTGACGGCGCTGACGGCGACGCTCCAGGGCGGCGGGAGGATCTGCTTCTCCGGCTGCGGATCCACGGGCCGCCTCGCCATCTTGCTTGAGGCCTGTTGGCGGCGCTTCTGGCTAGACGCGGCTCAGAGGCGGCCCGAACTGCGGGCAGTCTGCGAGAAGATGGGTGACCGCGTCTGCAGCATCATGACCGGCGGGGATTACGCGCTGATCCGTGCGGTGGAGAACTTCGAGGACTTCATGTCCTTCGGACGGCGGCAAGTCAAGGAGGCCGGGCTTGGTTCGCGTGATGTGCTCGTGGCCATCAGCGAAGGCGGTGAGACGTCGTCGGTCATCGGCACGATCCACGAGGCGCGCGACCGGGGCGCACGGACCTTTTTCCTGTTCAACAACCCTCCCGACATCCTCGTGGGGCGCATCGAGCGTTCGAGGGAGGTCATCGAGGATCCCGCGGTGACGATCCTGGACCTCTCATCGGGACCGATGGCCGTGACCGGCTCGACACGCATGCAGGCGACGACGTTCGAGTTGCTCGTCGTCGGCGCCGCCCTGGAACTCAGCCTGGTCGATGGGTGTCGCGGCGTCGCTCCCGAAGTCGTGCCCGAGGGGGCCTCGACCCCGGAGGAGTACGCGGCTGAGTTCCGTACGCTGCTTGCGGGCTTGGCCGCCCCGGCCTCGGTTCAGGCCATGGTCGACTGGATCGCGTTTGAGCGGGATCTGTACGAGCGCCGCGGCCTGGTCACGTACTTCGCCGACGGCTGCCTCCTGGACATCTTCACCGACACAACCGAACGGACTCCCACGTTCATGCTGCCGCCGTTTCGGAAGTGCGATGACGCGGTGTCTCCGCCGTCCTGGGCGTTCGTGAAGAGCCCGATGCTGTCCACGCCCGACGCTTGGCGGCGCGTGCTCGGTCGCGAACCGCGCTGTCTGGACTGGGACCGGGACCTCTACGCCCAGATGGGCGCGGCCGAGAACGTGCGGCGGAACCCGCCCGTTCTCGACGCCGACGAACTGCGCAAGTTTCTGATCGGGTGTGAGGATGACCCGTCGCGCTACGAGAGCGAGGCCAACGCCGCCATATTGGCCGTGCTCGGCTCGGAACTGGCCGCCGAGCCCGCCGCGCCGCCGAAAGCCGTGGTCGCGTTCCAGCGCGCCGCGCGGCCCTTCGCGCTCCGCGCCGGCGTCGTGCTCGGCGAGGAGCGCCCCGATCTCCACGGCCTCGATCAGCTCTTCTTCCTCCCGTGCCGGATTCCGCGGACGCCGCTGGACATCTGGGAGCGACTCGCGGTCAAGCTCGCGTTCAACACCGTGTCCACGGCGACCATGGGCTGCGTGGGCCGGCTGGTCAGCAACTGGATGGCTCACGTGGATACGACGAACAAGAAGCTCATCGATCGCGGCGCGCGACTGGTGGCGGAACTCGCGGGCGTCGACTATGAGACGGCCTGCTTCGCGCTCCACGAGACGAACCAGATCCTGGCCGAATCGGTCCGCGAAGGCGAGGAGAGGCCCTCCCCGGTCGCACTGACGATCCAGCGATTGCGGGCGTAGTACGGGGGCTCGGAGATCGGCGGGGCGCGAGCGGCTTGCCGGGACGCCCTTCGGTGGTGCGCACCGGCGGCGAATGAGCGAGACGAGACTGGGGACGACTTGACCCCCAACCGGG
>CAZCER010000093.1:0-11272 GCA_964497385.1 uncultured Armatimonadia bacterium
CGTCTGCTGAGCCTCTCGCTGATGGCTTACGGAGGGGCCCCAAACCGGCCCGTCGGTTCGTCGCCTGTCTCGCACGTGGAGCCGGAGGCACGACGCTCCGTGCAATGGGCCGGCTGGGGCCCCTCCGAGCCCCGCGCGCGCTGCCCCATCGGCGCAAGGCTCACGACCGCAAGTCGAACGGCTCCGTGAACCCGGCCGTCTGCGAGTCGCCGTCTCTTCGCACGGCGATCCGGTAGCCCTTCCCCGCGTAGCGGCTGATGTCCACCGTGACCGAGCGCGCGGCGTAAGGCACGTCCCTCGCGACGACCGCCACGTCCATCCCTCTGCCGGTCTGGCGGTCGACGCGCTGCAGAGCGACGGACACGGTGGCGTCGGGGATGAGGTCCCATTCGCCCCCGAGCGTCCACTGCACGCGGGCCGCTTCCTCGCGCCCGCTGACGGCGACGCTGGGTATTGAGCAGGGGTTCCGGACGCTGATGCGCAGGCTGGGGAGTTCCCACAGGTCCGGGTTCTCGAATCGGGCGCGCAGGTTGTACCGCTGGTCGCCGCCGCAGTTGTTGTCCCGAGCGAGGCGCTCATCCCACTTGTACTCGCGGTAGAGCGGCGCGAAGAGCCCCGACCCGACGTTCAGGACGATGCGCCGGCCGTTCACGCCGTGTCCGCCGGCCGCGCGCTCCATGTAGCGCGATTGGCTCTGAAGCGGCGGGGGAGGGTCGAAGTCGTTCTGGTCGGGGCCGCCTGGCGTGGCGTCGAAGCAAGTCCAGCCGTAATCGGGTCCGAGCCATACTTGGGCGTATCGGTGTCCGTTGGTGCAGGGCGCCGTCTCGTCGGGGTCCAGGACCCCATTCCCGTTGTCGTCCCACTCCGACGGTCCCATCGGCGTGGAGGTGCCCAGCCACCGCGCCGGGACGCCGAGGTAGCGCATCGCGCCAACGACCATCACGCTCGAGCCCGAGCACGCGATGATCTGAGTCTGGTCGTACGGGTGGTCCGAGAGTTCCATCTTCAGGTTCGCCGGGTTGGCGTCATAGTGCCCGCGATCGTAGTCCACGGTCGCGGGCTTCCGCCGTTCGCGGTCGGGGTAGTAGTAGTTGTCTTGCATGTACTCCACGACGTTCCGCGCGGCCCAGTAAGGGTTCTCCATGTCCGCCGGCGCGCCGTACTTCGCCTGGATGTGCTCGGACACGCGCGCGAGGAACGCGTCGTACGTCGCCGTGTCGCTCAGATTGTAGAGCGTGTCGTCGTCGGCGAGGTAGTCCGTTGCGGCGAGCGGACTCGCGTCGCGGCGGGCCAGATGCGGGTACACATACTCGTGGTAGGAGTTGGTCCAGATGTCGATCTCATAGCGCGAGCTGTAGGGGCGCTGCGGCGCGCTTGCGTACTCGACGACGGCCATGTGCTGGCGCGCGGACGCGTCGCCTGCCGGGTCGTAGGTGAACGCGCCGACGGCGGCGTTCGGAGCGTCGGACGTGTCCGTCACGCATTCGGAGTCCGGCCAGATCCCCTGGTTCCCGAGCTGCTCGTACGCGTACGGCCGGGAGTAGTAATGGTGCACCTTCCCGGGGTCCTCAACTGCCGAGTCGGGCGCGGGCTCGCCGTCGATCGTCATGATGAGGCGGCGAGGGATGCGGGGGCCTTCCCTGCGTGTGTAGGGGTTCCGCGTCACGTTGACGCGGTGCACCACGTCCGCCTCCGGCCCGCACTCGGCGACCCAAAGGTCCCCGAGCCCGAAGCACAGTCCATGGCAGGAGTCGCTGTCATCGCGGCTCCGCGGACAGGGGAACTGAAGGAACCCGCGCCCGGTGGCCGCCTCGGCGCAGTAGAGGGAGTCGTCGCCCACGGTGGCCCAGAGGTAGCGCCGCCCGTCCATCTCCATCGCCGCGATCCCCTGCGACGGCAGGCGTCCCGAGTCCGGCATGTGACGCACGAAGCGCATTCCCTCTTCGGCGCTCGGATCCCGCGCGTAGCGGGCGATCCCTCGACTGACGCGCAGGTTGTTGTCGAGATACCCCGTCGCGTCGAAGGAGATGAGGAGATCGCCGCCCTCCTCGCAGACGCCGAACACCTCTCGATCTCCGATGCGCAGGAAGCTGACGGTCAAGTTCGCGGATCGGCTCTCGCCCGTTCCGAGGTCCATGCGCCAGAGTTGGGAGACGACCGCGTCGCTCTCCGAGCGCGCCCAGTTCAGGAAGTAGGCCACATCGCTCTCGCCCTCACGCGCGTAGGCGAGGCCGCGCGGGCCGGCAAGGGCGTCGTCGCCGTCCTTGGGCAGGGACAGCGTCCCGAGCAGCGCGAGGGGCTCAGCGCCCGGAGCGGTCGCGGCGGGTGCGCGGTAGAGGAAGAGAGCGCCGGAACCATCGAGGACCAAGAGCCGCGGCGCCTGCGAAGACGTCTCATCGAGCGCCAGCCCGCGGACGTCGTCGTTCTCCGGCGCGAGCCGATAGAGGGCGATGCTGTCGCCGACCAACGGAGACGCCTCCTCGGTCAGGATCTGCGCGACAGCGGCCGTTGAGGCCGCCAGCGCGCAGGCCAAGCTGAGTCGCAAGCACATGGTGGTTCTCCCCACGGGAAGCTTCATGATGGTCGAATGGCGTGGCGCGGCGCGCGCACAGGCCGCTTGAGACCTGCTCGTCAGGGCGTTGCCTCGGCGCCTTCCAGTTCCATGGCGGCCTTGGTCCATGCCTCCATGTCGCCCCAAGGGAGCTTGCGGATCGACAGCACATCGGCCGAAAGGTTGTAGCCCGGAGCCTGAGTCGCCAGGTCGTAGGAGAGGGGGTTCGCGCCAACGCAGACAAGGCGGAGCGCATGCTCGCCGGGCGTGAACGTGAAGAGCCCGATCTTGCGCTCGCGCCGCTGGCCGTAGATGTAGTCCTCGTGCTCGTCCTTGCGGTAGAGGTTGTAGAAGTCGAGGGTGGTGTTCACGAGTTCGGGCGGGAGCTGGCTGACGAGGTCGACGTCGTAGCCTCCCGCGATCTGGGACTCGCCGGCTTCGTACAGCTCCTTGCCGTCGATGAGCGCCTTCCAGACGCCGTTGTCGTCGCGGAGGTGTTGGAAGAGCGACACGGAGTAGCGCCCCTCCTCAGGGATGGTGAACGGGATCTCGATCCACGCGCCGATCTCGCGGTTCCGCGCGCGGAACCAGGGCTTCATCCAGGTGGCGCGGTTGTAGGGGTTCACCTCGAGCGTCACGCGCTCCGAGTGGCGGATCGCGTCCACGATCTCCGGCAGATGAAAAAAGACCTCCTTGTTCACGCGTTCCGCATAGGGCGGGAACGCGCACCAGGGCTTGGCGACGGCGTCCTGATACCAGAAGGACACGGTGGACCAGTAGTCCGGCCGAGAGGCTGAACTCGCGATCACGTTTCCGCTCGGGTCCATGAGGAAGCCCCGTCGCTCGATCTCGAACCGGATCGACTCCGAGAAGAGGATGGGGTCCGCGATGTGCCAGCGGTAGGCCGTGATGCGAGCGTCCACGGCGCGCGGCTCGAAAACGGTGCAGCCCGTGTACATGCCCGAGTGGACGCGCATGTTCCAGGCCTCGTTGATGTAGTCCTCGGTGCCCGTGCCCTGCAGCCTCGGGACCGGCTCCCCGTCAATGATGACGATGTCGTCGCCCTCGCCGAACCAGTGGCCGATCGCGTTCTGCGACGAGAGCACGGTTCCGACGTAGTGCCCGCGACCCTCGCCGACGAAGACGGTGTACGGCTCACCGAGGACCGGGGGATGCTCCTGGTGGTAGCGCGCGTGGAAGTACATGAGGTCGTCGGGCGCGCGATCGAGCTTCACCCAGTCGATCTGGTAGTAGCAGGAGGCTCGGTAGTCAGGCGACTCGTTCGTGAGCGTGATCCGCGCTTCGCGCCCGAAAGGCATCCGCCAATAGCAGTTGTACCCCCGGCCGTAGGAGCTGACCTTGACCGGCAGCGAGTTCACGGTGGCCTGCATGCCGTTGCCGACGGCGAAGAAGTCGCCGAGCGGGGTCTCCACCGAGGGCTCCTCGGCGCCGTCCCAGTAGATGCGCAACACGAACGCGCGCGGGATGCGGATGTTGAGGGAGTTGGGGGTGAACCAAAGGTGGGTGATCGCGCCGGGGCCCTCGAGCTGGGCGATCGTGATGGTCTCGCCGGGGGCGAACTGCGTGCTGTCCGAGTTGTCCTCGGAGTTCCCGCTCGTCGCTCGCATGGACTGGCCTTCTTGCGGCCTGGCGAGCGCATCGAGCGACTGGCAAAGCCCCGGTGCGGCCAGAATCGCCGTGAGCCAAGCTAAAGCGGAGAGATCACGCGCCTTTCTCATCGTTTCTCGTCTCCCGGTGTTCAGTCTCCTCGGACGCGTGAACGCGGCGCGAGGGCATCGCGCGGACAACCCGTGGGCTGCGCCGCGTCCGTGGCGCGGCTCGGCGCGTCCGCATTGGGTCCGTCCCCGTGCGGCATTCGGCCCGGGGCGACGCGGTCCCTTCCAGCGCGCGCCGGGCCGGGCCGCGCCGCCGGCTTCTCTCGGTGCAAGATTCGCGGCGGCGATGGCGAATGGAGCTTCTGGAGCGGAAAGGGAGCGGCCACAGCGCGGCCGTGCGCCGCGCGCGAAGGAGGCTTGAGGACATGGACCTCCACACTGCGTGCCGACTGGGTACGATAGACGATGTTCGGCGCCTCCTCGACGGCGGCGCCGGCGTGGACGACGTCCCCCCCGGCGGCCGAACCGCCCTTGTGGACGCCTCCGCCGCCGGCCGCGAGGACGTGGTTCGCCTGCTTCTGGCGCGGGGCGCGGCGCGCGATCCCGTGGATCCCACCATCGGCTGGACGCCGCTCCACTACGCGGCCGCGCAGCCCGAGGTGGGGTGCCTCGACGCCCTGCTCGAAGCCGGGGCCGACCCGAAGACGCGGGACAACGGCGGCGAGGGGCCGCTCTTCGCCGCCATCGCCCACCACCGCACGCGGAACGCCGCGCGCCTTCTGGAGAGCGGCGCCGACCCCAACCAAGCCAACAAGAAGGGCAGGCGTCCTCTGCATCGCGCCGTGCGCGCGGGCCAGACGGACATGGTCCAACTGCTCATCTCGGCCGGAGCCGACATGCGGCTCTGCGGCTGGTCCGACCTCCAGTGCGCCGTGGTCCGCGGCAACGGCAAGGCGGTGTCGGTGCTTCTCGAGGGCGACCCCTCGGCCGCCAACCCCGACTCCCGGCTCGACGTACCGCTTGCGCTCGCCGCGGCGCTCGGGCGCGCTACCGCCGCGCGCGTGCTCCTCGCATCGGGCGCGGACCCGAACGCGCGGGACGTGTATCTGCTCTCGCCTCTCTGCGCCGCCTGCGCGAACGGGCACGCGGAGGTCGTCGAGTTGCTCCTGCAGCACGGCGCCGATCCTCGAGTCAGTCCGCCGGATGCGGAGACGCTGGAGGGCGCCGAGGCCGACTGGCACACGCCGCTGCATCTCGCCGCTTACGGCGGCCACACCGCGGTGGCCGCGCTTCTGCTGCACGCGGGCGCTGAGATCAGCCCCAAGGGGCCGCATGGGTACGCGCCGATCCACTCGGCCGTGATGGGCGGGCGCACCGACGTGCTGGGGCTGCTGCTCTCGCGCGGCGCCGACCCCAATGAGCCCGGCCACGACGGCGTCACCCCGCTTCATCTGGCCGTCCGCCTTGCCGATTCGCGTCCCGTGATCGCCGCGCTTCTGCGGGCCGGGGCCCGGGTCGACGCGGCGTCGGACGGGCTGGGGCGCACGCCGATTTGCTGCGCCGCGGAGCACTGCGTGGTCAGCGGAGACTGCGAGGCCGTGGCCATGCTTCTCGAGGCGGGAGCCGATCCGAACGTTCGTCCGGCGGACGGAGTGACCCCTCTGGGGTTGGCCAAACGCGCGGGCGACGACAGGCTGACCGCGCTGCTCAAGCAGCACGGCGCCTCGGAGTAGCGCGCCGCGTCGCCGGCGCGGGTCGCAGGGATGCGCCGCTCGGCGCGGAAAGCGATGAGCGGCGCGCGCATAGCCGCGTCCCATACCCACCCGGAGAGAGAGGAAGCTCGCTCATGCCCGGCTTATTAGGCGCACTGCTCGCGCTGGCGCCGAGTCAGGTGACCGACGCGCCCCTCACGGCCTTGGAACTCTTCGACCGCTTCATGGCCGACCAGCCCCCCCTGGAGTTCGTTCTGGAGAGCGACGAAGTCGTTCCCTCCGAGGAAGACCCCGCCGTCGCGCTTCGCCGCGTGGAGGGTCGCTTCGTCAGTCAGATGGTCTTCGGAGAGCCGCTCACCCATCGTGTTGTCATGTACATCCCGACCGACCCGGAACTCGTGAACGACCCGGACCGACGAGGGAAAGTAGTCATCGTCGGCGGCATCCGCGACAACGAGGTCCACGAGTCGTTCCTCGTGAACTACGGGCAGCCGATCGCGACGGAACTCGGATACCCCACGATGATCCTCCCGAACCCCGGCGAGGTTCCGTCAGATCCGGGCCGCGAGTGGAGCATTCGGCATCTGTGGGATGAGGGCGTCCCGCGCACCACGGAGAACAGCTACTTCTTCCGCCTCGCGATCCCCTATGTGCGCGCCATGGACGTCTTCGCGGACACGCTCGGGATCGGGCGCGAGGAGGTCCGCGCGATCATCGGCGGCCACTCGAAGCGCGCGCCCTCCGCTTACGTCGCCGCGGCGATTCGGCCCGACAACGTCGCGGGAGTCGTCTTCATGGGGATGGAGGGCAACTGGGGCTCGCGCGAGCGCGCCATGACCCAACCGCTCTCTCCGCTCTTCAACGAGCGGTTCGTGAAAGCGAAGACCATCTACCTCGGCGCCACCAACGAAGACGGCTACAGCATGTTCAACGTCACCCACAACCAGACGTTGCTGGAGCGCCCGTGGACGGTGTCCGTCGTCCCGAACTATCGCCACGCCGCGGAATCGCCCCAGCAGTTTCTGATCTGGCGGATGTGGGTCTCGCACGTCTTCGACGGCCGCCCGCTCGCGCGGATCTCCGAGCTGAGCCACGAAGAGACTCCGGACGGCATCTTCTACCGCGCGCGGATCGACGACCCGAACCACATCGTCCAGGTTCGCGCCTGGTACACGTACTGTGACGATGCGCCGTTCTGGCGAGACCTCGTCTGGTACCCCGTGTGCATGCATCCGGTCGAGGGCTCGGACGGGCTGTACCAGGGCTTTGAGGCCGGGAAGACGCCGGACGCGTGGATGGTCGAGGTGGAGGACATCGCTTACGGGGTCCACGGTTACGTGACGAGTTGTCCTCAGGACATCACAGGCCTGCCGGTCGAGGAGCGCACTTCCAGGGGCTCGCGCTCGCGTCATTGGAGCCCCGAGAAAACGCCGGCTCCGGCCGCGCCGTAGCTCGCGGAAGGGGTCTTTTGGGGGCCCGCGGAAGATGGCGAGCCGGACGGAGCGTGCGCGCGACTTGTCGTGTTCGCGTCGCTTTCTATCGTGGATCCGCGCGCGAGGGACCCGAAGTGCGCGCGTGGACGTCCGAGGTGTGTTCGCGCATCGCGAACCGCTTATTCCGCTCGAAAGGCGGACACGACCACGACGCCAACGCTCAGTCTGTCGCTCAACGCCAACGCCATGGCGCGATCCACTCCGAGGGGGCGCGGCCGGTGACCGTCGCCGCCCCCTCGCTTTCCATCATCATCCCCGTTCTCAACGAGGAGGGGAACGTCGTCCCGTTGCTCCGGGAACTGCATGAAGCGGCCTCTACGCTGCCGTGCGAGCGCCATGAGGTGCTGCTCGTGGACGATGGCAGCACCGACGCCACGTTCGAGCGCGCCAAGCGGTACATCGCCGATCACCCCGACGAACCGGTGCGCGTGGTCCGCTTCCGCCGCAACTTCGGCCAGACCGCGGCTCTCGCCGCCGGCTTCCGGTTGGCGCGCGGGGAGCTGTTCGCGACGCTCGACGGCGACCTCCAGAACGATCCGCGGGACATCGCTCCTCTTCTCGCCAAGATGGACGAGGGCCTCGACGTGGTGTGCGGCTGGCGCCGAACGCGCTCGGAGGGCTTCGTTCGGCACGCGCAGAGCCGGCTCGCGGCCTCCGTGATCGGGTGGCTCACCGGCGTCAGAGTCCATGACTTCGGCTGCACGTTGCGCGTCTATCAGCGCGAGATCGCGCGGGACCTGGACCTCTGGGGCAAGATGCACCGTTTCATACCCGCGCTGTGCGACGCCGTCGGCGCGCGCGTGGGCGAACTTGAGGTGAATCACCGGCCCCGCCGCAGCGGGACGCCGAAATACGGCGTTACGGGTCTCCGGCGGGCCTCCGGGGTGGCTCTCGACTTGCTCACGCTGAGCGCCATCACGCGGCACCGCGCGAACCCCGTCCGCGTCTACGGCTGGTGGGCTCTTGTCTGGGTGCTCGGAGCGGGCGTGGTGCTTGCCCTGGCGAACATCGGCCGCGAGCACGAGGCGGCTCAGGCCGGCCTCGTCATCACGATGCTGCTCGGGGGCCTGCTCACTCTCTCCGTGGGCGTGCAGACGGAGATCACGGTGCGAAGCTACATGCGCGGCTTGGGCCAATGCCCCGGTCGCACCCGCGAGACGATCGCCTCACCGGGCTGGCAGGCGCTGTGGGATGACGCCGCCCAAGAGCGCGAGGCCTGAGTCGTTCACAAGCAGCGCTTGGTTGCGGTTGCGGCCTATCTCCGTCAGCCCGTAAGCCTCGACCAGATCATCGGCCTCCTCGTCGCGGCAAGCCACGGCCAGCGGTCCTCCAGCCGATGCCAGGACGCCAAGGTGAGCGGGATCCGAGGGATGCCAGACGTCGGCGTCCGGCATCTCCGCGCCGAGGCCGCGGAGATCCATGGCGTCGATGGTGACGGCGCGCGACCGCGTGTAGAAGCTCAGTGCTGGGCTCGTGCAGCGATACTGGACCACGGTCCACTCCGGCCCCGCCGGACGGAGCCCCGCCGGTACGAGAGCGCCAACGTCGCTCGCCGAGATGACCGCCCGACCCAGAGGCGCAAGACCCGCTATCGCCACGAGCGCCGCACCGATGACAGCGCCCATGCGGGCGTCTCGGCTCGTGAGGCGGCCCCCAAGTACGGCGAGAACTCCGGCCGCGCACCACGCGAAAGCAAGAGCGGCGAGACTCCCGCCGAGGTCCACCCCATCCGGGGCGATCTCGCCCCCGAACCGAAGCAGGGCCAGACCGAGAAGCGCTCCCACGACGCCCAACACCGCGGTTGGCGCGGGGCGGCGTGTCTCGCACCACCGGTCGAGCAGCCCGGCGCTCCAAACCGCGATCGGCCAGAACGCCGGCAGGGCGTACTGCGGGAGCTTGCAGGACGAGAGTGAGTAGAAGGCCGGGATGGTGAGCGCCCAAGCGGCCAGGTAGGAGCCCCACGGTCCCGCCGGCCGAGCCGCCGCAAGCCCCCGCCGCGCCAGTTCACGCACCCACTCCCCCACTGCGCGCGGCCAAAAAAGCGCCCAAGGAAGCATGCACAAAGGGACCATGCCTAGGTAGTAGAGGAGGGGCCGCGCGTGCTCATCGGCGCCGGCGCCTGTGTAGCGCTCGAAGTGACCGATCACGAAGTAGTAGTGGAGGAAACGAGGGTCGCGAGCCTGCGCGGCGAGGAACCACGGGACGGCGACGGCGGACGCGACGGCGAGCGCCGGCAACGCCCGTGCGAGCGCCGGCGCCCAGGCCCTTCGCTCCGTTCGGTACAGCCTCCGGAGCGCCCAGTCGCCCCCCAGAACGCCCGCGGCAAGCACCAGCGCCACGGGCCCCTTGGCGAGGATCGCGAGCCCGAGGAACGCACCCGCAAGCACCGCCCAGCCGACGGCCCCGCGGCGCGGCGAACGGCTCGCAAGCCACGCGGTGAGGGCGCCGGCGAACGTGACGCCGAAGAGCATGTCCACAATCGGCGCCCGCGCCACGGCGAAGTAGCAGGGCGTCGTTGCCAGCACGCAGGCGGCCGGCGCAGCCAGCCGACGGTCCGACGCCAATGTCGCGAGCCACCAGGCAACGAGCATCCCCGCGACGCCGAGGACGGCCGGGACGAGCCGAACCGCGAACTCCCTCTCCCCGAACAGACTCATGCTGCCGGCGACGAGCCAGTGCATGAGCGGCGGTTTCTCGAAGTAGGGCGTGTAGTTGACGGTCAAGGTCACCCAGTCGCCCCGTTCGAGCATCTCGCGGGCGATCTCGGCGCAGCGGCTCTCATCGGGGTCGGCAAGCGGGTAGCCGCCGAGGCCTGTCAGGTAGGCCGCCGCGCAGGCAAGGAGGACCAGCGCCCCGGTCGAACGGGACGCCCGTGCGTCATCAGGCGGGGAGGCGGCGGTCACATCCGGCATGGGCGACAGGATACCGTGACGATGGCCGGCGGGCGAGCCCTCGCGGAGCGGCTACGTCGCCATCCGGAAGTCGATCTTGGCAGGCGGCGGAAACTCGCGGCGCACGCGTTCCCTGAGGACGTCGTCGATCTCCACCCCCAGCTCACGCGCCAGGCGTCGCTCGTGCATGCCGTACCAGAGATCGGAGAGCGACACCTCGCCCTCACGCATGTCGTCGATCTCGGGGGCCCCGGCCAGAATCGCCTCGACCGCATCGAGGTCGCCCTCCGCGAGCGCCGCCTGGCCCTCGAGCAGCAGGATGCGGCCTGCGGAGCGCAGAGGCCCGCGGACCCGGTTCAGAAGCGCGCGCCACTCGGCGGGGCGGTCGGCGCGGAGCAGAGCCTGGCCGCACTCGACGAGAAGCGGGAGCAGGTCGGGGCGGATCGACGCGGCCGCCAGAAGCAGGTTCGCGGCTTCGAGGTGGTTTCCGGCCTCGCTCTCGACCACCGCGAGATTGCGCAGCGCCCAGGGAGATTCGGCAAGGGCTCGGCTCCGCTTCCAGGCCTCACGCGCCCCTTCACGGTCGCCCGCGTGGTACCGCATCACGCCGAGGTGGAGCCACGCCGCCCAGTGCGCCCCGCGCGCTCGATCCACCGCGCCCTCGAGCAGGCTGAGCCACGGCGCCCCCACGAGGTAGGAGCGCGGCGCCTCGTTCGGGTCGGCGGCCGGAAGCTCGCCTCCGCGAAGCAGATCCACCCAGGGGCGCTCGGCGTCGCCGATGTCCGACTCGCTGAACGGCAGTTCGGGTCCGCAAAGCGGAGGCTCTCCGGCGGCCGAGCGCCGCAGGCTCTCGAGCGCGCCCCATCCCGAGCCGCGGTGCAGGATCTCCGCGGGGGCACGTCGGGCCATCGGCGCGCTCCGCTCAAACTCGTTGTCGACGGCTTCCCGCGCCGCGACCACGCCGCTCACCTGGTGGGATCGGCCTGGTCGGACCCGTACTACGCGCTCT
>CAZCER010000094.1:0-11240 GCA_964497385.1 uncultured Armatimonadia bacterium
TTCGCGGCGCTCTCCTCCGCGGTCTTCGCCGCCTTCTCCCGTTCCTTCGCGTCCATCGCGGCGAGCACTTCCTCCGGCGCCTGCCCGGACTCGGCGATGATCGCGCGAACCTCGTCGTAGTCGTCGTCGGTCGCGTCGGCGAAGTCCGTGATGTTGTACATCTCGCCGAGCACCTTCGCGCCCTCTTCGCTCTTCACATAGTCCTTGAGCGCCTGCACGATCTTGTCGCGCATCCCCGCCGGGAAAGCCGCGCGGAACGAGACGTTGTCGTTGGGGATCCACGCCGTGTAGTCGAGGATCGTCAGGACCTCTCCCGCGTCGGGGCACGTGGACAGGATGTCCTTGCGCGCGTCCTTGAGCGTCCCGTCCTCGGCCGGCGGGCTCCAGTAGGCGCAGCCGACGTCCGCGCGGCGGTTGTAGACGTTGAGCATCGCCGTGGGATGGCCGGCCGACCAGAGCGGCTCGCTCGGCTCGATGCCCTTCGCGGCGAGCATGGCCGACGGATAGATGTAGCCCGAAGTGGACGCCGGGTCGGTGTAGGCGATCGTCTTCCCGGCGATGTCCTCGAGCTTCGTGATCCCGCTGTCCGCCCGTGTGACGAACATGCCCCGGTAGCGCTTCTCGCCGTCCCGCACGACCTGGAGCGCAACCTCCACGTCGTACATGTCGTGGGCAAGCACGTACGCGTAGGTCGGAAGCCAAGCCACGTCGGCCTTGTTCGAGTCCAGCGCCGCGATGACGACCGCGTAGCTCGGAGGCACCTCGACCTCGAAGTCGTAGCCCGTCGCCTCCTCGAGCGCCGCCGTCAGGTCCTTGGCGTCGAGCAGCAGCTTCTGCGTCTCCATCGAGGGCACGAAGTACATCCGAACCGGGCCCTCGTGGGTCGCGGCCGCAGCCGACGCGCCCGCCGTCTGCGAAGCCGTCTCATCCGTGGCGGGCTTGCATCCAAGAAGAAAAGCCGCGGACAGGGCGGCGGACACCGCGATCAGCGCTCTCGCTTGGGACATGGAGGCCTCCCTCTCGATCGTCGACTCGCACGCCATTCAGTTCTTGCGCGGCTCCGCGCAACCTCCGCGCAACGTTACGCGATCCACTCGGGCCGCTGCGTCCACGCAAACGGCCCGCGCGCCGGAATGCGCCCGCTCTGGAGCGGCGGACCGCACGCGCCCGGATAGCGCCGGCAGGCGTAGTGAACCAGGGCCGCGGCCTCGCGCTCCGCGCGCTCGAGCGTCTGGCTCGGCGGGGGCCCCGCCCCCGGATCGACGGCGCTCTGGCGCCGTTGCTTGCGCGGCCAGCGGTCGAGCACCCCGAGCGCGAGCTTGCCCGCCGCCTCGGTGGTCACCCGCCCGGATTCGACGGCCTCGACCGGCGAGGCGTCCCACACGCTCGCAACGCCCGCGTCCCGGTCGCGCTCGTAACCGGCCACGAGATACCGCACGCTCCAGGTCGCGATCGCGAGCCCCTCGTAACCGCGCGGGCGCTCCGCCATGTACCGGAGCACATCGGTGATGAACACGCCGATCCGCTCGGCGACGTCCAGCGGATCGCCCTCCACCGGCTTGCCGCCGGTCAGGATCTCGAGATGCGCCCCGAGCCCGGGCCAGCGGTCGTCAATCCGCGGATCGGGCATCGACGCGTTGCCAACCGCGGCGAAGACCATCCGCGGACCGATGGGGAAGAGCTTCTGGATCAGCCCTCGAGACCGCGACTCGCCGTAGGAGAGCATGCTCTCCGCGGCGACGGCGACGCCCTCCGCGCACGCGATGACCGCTACCTGGGACACCGACTCCCCCGTTCACCTGGCCGCGTAGGCGAGGCGTCGCGCGCCTCGCCCCGTTAGCCTCTCCCGCGCTTCCTCAGGTGCCACCAGCCGCCGGCGATGAGACCCGCGGGAAGCCACACCGTGGTCAGAACGACCATCAGGGCGGCGAGTCCCGGCGAGCCCGCTTCCTCGTCCTCGATCGGCGGGGGCGTGAAGCGCGGCTTCGGCTGCTCCACCACGACCGAGCTGTTGACTCCGAACACATCGCTCTGACCCTCGCTCTCAACGGCGGTCGGGTCGTCGCCGGTCGGACGCGGGAGGCGTTCCTCGACGGGCGGGAGTTCGAAGGGCTCGTGGGGCTCCTCCTGGTACCAGTAGGCCACGCTCGTCCAGTCGTCCGCGCGATCGTTCTGCGAGCCGTGCTCGATGCTCACGCGGAGCGAGCGTTCGAAGAAGAGCGGCTCCTCGAGATGCCACCGATAGGCGACGACCTTCTCGGGTTCCAGACCCTTCTCCGTTTTGGTGATGTACGGGACGCCGAACGTCGGCGCGAAGAACGGTTGGGTGAACTCCCAGGCGCAGCAGAAGTAATCCTCGAGGCCTGTCCCGAGGAGCTTGCGCCCGTCCGCCTCGATGACCTCGTCGCCCTCTCCCCACCACTGCGGCTCGAGGCGATGCACCCCGAGCACGCAGCCCAAGTACCGGCCTTTGCCCTTCACGTCGAGGAGCACGTAGCTCTCCTCTGGACCTGTCCCCGGCTTCGCCTCGGTCGGGTTCTCGCGATGGAAGCGCGCGTGGAACCGACCGGCCGTCTCCGAAGGCGCTTCGGTCGTGTAGTCGATGTTCCAGTAGAACTTCCGGACCGCTTCCGTTCCCTGGTTCTCAACCTCGATCCGCGCTCCGTTCGAGAAGGGCATGGGGAAGAAACACGAAAGGCCCTTGCCCACCGCCGCGTTCATCGGAGTGGAGAGGTAGTGGTAGTAGAGCCCGTGGCCCAGCCCGAAGAAGTCTCCGAGAGGGCACGCGACGCTTGGCTCGGTCTCACCGTCCCAGTACATGCGGAGGACGATCTTCCGGAGATGGTGCTCCTCTTTCGTCGCCAGCGTGCACCAGAGACGACGGACCGCGCCGGCGCCGCCCACGTCGAGCAGCGTGACGGTCTCGCCCGGCGGGATCTCGCGGAAGTCGTTGTTCGCGCCCTTCGGATCGGCGCTCGACGCCCGCGCGAGGGCTGGACCGCCGAGTTCGGCGAGCGCGCCGAGGTCCGTGGGCTGAGCCCACGCGGCGTGGGCGAGGCAGGCGAGGATCGCCGCTGCCAGTGCGATCGTTGCGCGACTCATGGAACGCCTCCGACGAGGGATGTCTACACACGCCAATCGCCGCGCGGGCGCAGGGCCCACACGGCGACGGGTCACGTTCTCCAAATGGGTTCTAGTAGTTCTGGCCGATCCGCGCCGAGATCTTCTTCAGGAAGTTCTGCACCGCCGTCACTTGCTCGTCCGAGGTGCCGACCGCGACGACCTTCGCGTGCACCTTGCCCCGGTGGACGTGACCGACGACGACGCTCGAACTCTTCTTATACTTGGCCGCGGTGGAGACGCCCGAGACCGAGGTCCAGCCCCCGCCCGAGGTCTCGCCCGAGTAGAAGCTGCTGGCCTTGCCGGCCGACTCGAACTCGTTGCAGTACACATTGATGCTGCGGCTGCCGCTCTTGTAGTTTTGCACGCACGCGGACTTCATGCCCTTCTCCAGGTACTTCTCGTACCCGCCGTTGTAGATGTCCGCGATGCCGCTGCCTTCGCCGTACTTGTAGGTCCCCGAGACCGCGGACCAGCCGCTGATCTCATTGCTCGCCGGCAGACACTTCTTCAGCGTCGCTTCCGCCGCGAGTGCGACGCACGCGGCGAGCAGTCCAACCACTACCACCCATGCTACGGCCTTGCTCTTCATCGACCAACCACCTCCGGCGATCACCTATCGCCCGTGGGGTGAGGCTCGGAACCTCTAGCCGTCGGCGGTCGCCTCGGCCGTCTCGCGCTCCGCGACCGCCGCGTCCACCGGCGCCGGCGCCTTCGGAGTGGCCGTCCGCGACTTCGAGGGAGCCGTGCGAACGTCTCGGTCGGCGTTCTCGATCTCCTGCACGATGTCGCGCGTGCCCTTGCGGAACTCCTGGATGGCCTGACCCATGCCGCGCGCCATCTCCGGAAGCTTCCGAGCGCCGAAAAGCAGCAACATCAGAGCGAAGATGAGAAGAATCTCGGGAGTACCGAGCGATCCAAGGAACGCCAACACTAGAATCAACTCCTCCGGCCAAAGGGCCGTACCGCCGCGGAGCACACGCTCCCGCTCCTCACTTACCCACCTTCGACGGACGAGCAAGTGCAAGGGTTCGGCGCTTCTGTGCGGACCCGCGTCCGCCGCGCTTTGGCCATACACCATCTAGTCTACGTCAATCGGGTCCCGAATCCAACCGAATCCCTTCGATCCGCGCACTCGCGAGAAGCCGCTCCGCGTCCGAGCGAACGAAGAAGCCCGGGCCGAAGACGCTCGCGTTCGCCGTCCCGCAAGCCAGCGCGAGCCCCAAGGACTCCTCGAGCGATCCTCCCTCAAGCCGCCCTGCTACGTAGCCCGCGGCGAACGCGTCCCCCGAACCCACGGCGCTCAGGATCGGGCCGGAGGGCTCCGCGCGGCCATGCACCGCGCGGTCGCCCGTCACCGCCAAGGCCCCCTCGGCCCCCAGCGTCACGAGCACCGCGCCAGCCCCCGTCGCTGTCACTTCGCGCGCCGCGCGCGCGGCGTCCGCGGCCCCGCTCAACTCGCGCCCCACGATGAGCCCGAGTTCGGCCTGGTTGGGCTTCAGCGCATCCGGGCCTGACGCGTAACCGCCCTCCAGCCACTGACGGTTGGTGTCGAGCAGCACCGGCGCGCCGGCTTCCTTCGCCATCGCCACCACGCGCGCGTACACATCGGTCGGTGAGCCCGGCGGGGCCGAACCTCCGATCACGCACCACTCGCTTCCGGCAAGCTCCTCGGCGATCACGCGAAGCATCGCCTCCGTGTCGCTCGCGCTCACCGCGGGGCCCGCCTCGTTGACCTCGGTGTGTACGCCGGTCGCCGGGTCCATGATCGTCGTCGCGAGGCGAGACTCGCCCGGGATGCGCACGCACCGGCACGGGACCCCCTCCGCGCGAAGGGACTCCTCCATGAACCGCCCGGCGTGCCCGGCGGAGAATCCAACCACCTGCGCCTCATGGCCCAGCCGCGTCAGCACCCGCGCGCAGTTGATCGCCTTCCCGCCCGCGCAACCAAGCACGCGCGACGGGCGGTGGACGCCCCGCACCGAGAAGCCGGGCGCTTCGTAGACCTTGTCCGGACCGCCGTTCAAACACACCGCCAGGACCATCGGCTAGTTCCCCGCATCCATGGCGCGCGCGAGCGCCTCGATCGCCTCCGCCACCCGCTCCCGGTGCGCGTAGATCGGCGTCGAGTCGATCGTGTACTCGGTCATGCTCGCGAAGATCGTCGGCGGCACGGTGAGCAGAGCCTCGGCATCCAACGCCTCGGCCTCCGCCACGCCGGCCTCCCGCGCCTGAGCCACGAGGTCACGCAGCGTGCGGAGGTACTCGTAGTCCTCGATCCCCTCGCGCAGCATCTCCCAACGGATCGAGTTGATGGGCCCGGTCACGATGGGCTCGCCCTTCTCCCTCTCGGCGAGCTTCGGCGGATAAACGAATCTGCCGTCGCCGTTGCCCCAGTAGCCGATCTGGCCCGGCCCGAAGCTGTACCCCGCCACGTAGCTCATCGGATCGGTCCATGGGTCCTGCAGGGAGTCGGGGAACGCCGCGCTCGAGGTCCACCAGTTGGTGGTCCAGACCAGAACGCCCTGGATGTCGTAGGCGAACGTTTGCCAGAGCCACACGCGGAGATCCGTGGCGGGATGATCCGTGAAGAGCCCCGGGTACGGGGTCTTCGGACCGGTGCAGACGTACCACCAGAACCGCTCGCCCGCCTCCATCCGCGGGCGCGCCGACTCCGGACGGAACGCGTCCGAGATCGGGCACCAGATGTCGACCGACCCGAAGAGCGCCTCCTCCGGCTGCTCGGTGAGCATTCGACTCACGCCCGGCGCATGGCGGTCGAGCGTCTCCATGCCGCTCCGGACGAAGTCGTAGTCCTTCGGCTCCGGCTCGTCGAACCAGTACACGTACGCCTTGTCGAGCCAGCCCTTCTCGCGGAGGTGCGCCTCGATCCCACCCAGGTAGGCGCTCATGACCCGCTCGTACTCCGGCGTGCCGGCCACGCAGCCCCCGACTTCGCCTCCCTCGCGACTGTGAAACGTCCCCGAGCCAAGGCCCATGACATCGAGCTTGAACGCGGGGAAGTGCGCCGGCCCGTCGAGATAGCGGGCGGCGGCCTCATCCCAGGCCGCGAAGTCCAGGTCGACCTCCGGGACACGGCCCTCGGGACTGAACCCGCCGTCGGCGATCAGGTTCTCGCCTCCGGGCGGCCCCAGGAACACGTTGTCGAACCATGCCGCGCCCGTGCGCTCACCGGTCTCCGACCAGACGGCCGGACGGAAGGTCAGGTTCACGGCCACCGCGTTCTCCGGCAGGGCTCCCGCCTCGACCACGTACTGCCCGCCGGACCACTCCGTCGAGCCCGCCCGGACCAAGTCCACGTTGCGGCCCCACAGCCAGTTGCCCTGCGCGTCGTAGCTCATGAGCGTGATCTGGTACTCGCGACCGTCCTCGTCCACGCGTGCGTCCCACGCGACGAGGAGCGCCTGGCGGCGGTCCACCGGATACGTCCCGAGCGTATGAACGTCCACACACTGCGTCTCGCTGTCATCGATCACCTTGGCGCACGAGTCCTGCCCCCCGTGCGGCCCGGCGTCGGCGACATAGGCCGACCAGGTGTTGCCCTCGAACGACACGCGTATGGGCCACAGGGCCATCGGGTCGTACGGCGCGATGCGGTGCTCCGCGAAGTTGGCCATGTAGAGGTCCCAGACCGCCTCCTGCGTCGCCCGGTCGGTGATGTTGTGGTACCGCCAAATCTCCGACGGCGAGAGCCCGAGGGTAGCCACCAGACGCGGCTCTGCCGGCAGGTCGAAGCCATAGACGTGGAGCGTGAGCGGGACTTCGACCCGGCTCGCGCCCGCCGTCACGCGCACCGCGCCGGCGTAGTCGCCGGCCGGGATGCCGTAGGGCGCGTGGACGCGCACCCAGAAGGGTTGGTTCACACCGGATCGGAGAGGCGCGTTCCCCTCCAGCGGAGGAAGCGGATCGGGCCACTCGCCCACCGCCCCCGCTTGGTCCGTCGGACGCGTGACGTCCACATACTCCACGACCTCCACCGCGATCCGGTCGCGCCCGAGCACCGCGCCGCCGGGCCCGGTGAGGTCGCTCACCTCGACCGACGCCCCCTCCGGGACGTCGCGCTCGGGCCGAAGCACGATCTGGAACGGTTCGTACTCGCCCCGAGCCGCGCTGATGCGTATTCCGTCCTCGGCCCGTTTCTCGGGAAGAGAACGCTCACGGGAGACCTTGCGCGTCGCATCGCACCACCAGAGCCCCGCGCCCGCCGGCCCCTCCAGCAGTTCCCCGTAGTTCGCAAGCGCAAGGGCGGACACGTGCAGCGTGGTCTCCGCCGTGTAGGCCAGCTTGTCCCCCGCGGACACCGCGATCGACACCGGCAGACTCCCCGCCGTCTCCGCCACCAGCGGAACGCTGAGCGTCGCCTCGTCACCGGGCGAGAGCGTCCTGCGCGTCTCGCTCGCGTCGGAATCGGCAAGCCGGGCGCGCGCGACCACCTCGAGCGGCGTTCGGTCGGCGTTGGTGACCGCAAGCGACACTCCCGTCGGGTCCAGCGAGACCACGCGCACGCTCAAGGCCGGGTCCACCTGGTCCGCGCTGAGAAACGCCGTGCGTCCCGTGACCGACCCCAGATCGCGGTCGAGGGTCGCCGTGTACGTGTACGAGTACACCTGCAGCGAGGAGCCTTCGGAGCCGCGCAGCCGCACTCGAAGCGCGTCCGCGGGAAGAAGAGCGGCCGGCATCTCCGCGCGCAGACTGCCCACGCGGCCGATCCGGCCGACCTCCGTCCAGCTCACGCCATCGGAGGACGCCTCGACGATCGCCTCCCCCGACTCGTAGTACCCGATCTCCACCGCGACCGACGCCGACACTTGCCGCGCCGAGGGCAGTTCGTGGACGTAGGTCACGGAACTCGTCGCGTCGAGCCACCAGCGATTCGTGTTGAACCGCGCCCGCGCCTCGGCGAGCGGCCGCGCGTAGCTCAAGCCCTCCCACGCGAACACCGGCGCGAAGCGGTACTCCCGCCCCTTCACCGACTCACCCTCACCGAGGCCCTGAGCGCCGGTGTGCACCGCCTCGACCGGCTCCACGACGAGATCGTCGAACCAGTAGGTTCCATTCCAGTGCCACTGCCCGAGACGGACGACCGTGGTGGGGCCCGAGTTGTCAGGGATCCGGCACACGGCGGACTGCCGCGTCCACTCGGCGCCGACGCTGAAGTCCCGGTTCACGGTCTCCGGCCCGGAGACGGCGCAGTTCCCGGCCCCCGAGCTGCGCACCCGGAAGCTCATCCGGTAGAGGCCCCCGGGACGAAGCGACGCTTCGCGGCGCCACTCGCCCTGGTCCTCCCCGGTCCCGGTCACCGCAAGGCATTTCCCGCCTCCGTGACCGTCGTTCGAGACCTCACAGCCCGGAGCGCCCTGCCAAAGAGACACGTCGCCCTCGAAGTCGTCCACCAGCACCGGGCTGGCGCTAACCGCGAGCGCCATCGCCGTGATCAGGAGCACGGAGCATCACCTCGCCGGCACGGTTCGCCCGTTCCGAGTGGGTCCCTCCCCGTCCGGTACCGGCCCATGAAAGCCAATCCCGGGGTGATCGTCAGGAACCGGACGCCGCCTCGAGCGTCAAGGAGACCCGAGCGCGAGCGGCTCCCGCGCCCGACGCGCCGCATGGCGCACACAAGGAGGACCTGATGGACATCCGTAGACTCACCCCGGCCGCGATGCCGGCGCTGTGCCTGCTCATCGCCGCGGCCGCGGCCCCGCGCCCCGCGTGCGCTCAGGCCACCGAGCCCTTCTCCTCGATCCTGGACCTGTCCCAACTCGAACTCCTCGTGCCCGACATCCTCGAGGTGAGCGATCCGCGCTACGAGTCCATCTACTTCGAAGACGCCCCCACCACGTTGGCCAAGCACATCCGCCTGGACACGGTTCTACAGGGCGGCCGCGGCCAGTTCGCCGTGTTCCTCGACGGCGACGTCCGTCTGCACCTCCACCTCGAGTGGGCCCCGCCCGAACTCCGCGACGCAAGCACCCTCCGCCTCATCAGCACCGCCACGATGGAGATCACCAACCTGAGCTTCCTCGTCCGTCCCGTCCTCGTCGAGCCCGGGCCCTGCGGCGATGAGGCGATCGAACTCCTGAGCTTCGGGATCGACGTCTACGGCATCCCCGTCAAGGTCGCTCTCTCCACGCGCCTCTGCGGCGCGATGACCGGAACGTGCGAAGGCGCGATCACCGGCTGGGTCCAAGCGCGCTGCGGCCTCGAGCCCGAAGAGGACGGCGGCGTTCCGCTTCCGCTCGTGGACTTCGACAGAAGCTTCGAACTCGCCGAGGGCGCCCGAGCCGACGGGGACGCCGAACTCGACATCCTCCACCTCGAGGCTTCGGCCGCTGTGGCCCGCATGGGCGCGAGCCTCGTCGACGCCAAGTTCGAGGCCTCCTGCCCCTTCATCGGCGCACGCACCCATCCCGAGGGCGGCGGGGAGATCGAGTTCGGCGCGAAAGCCGGCGTCACCGTGAACTGCTCCGCGATGCTCAAGCTCCTCGGCATGACCGACCAGCGCCGCGAGGCAAGCTACACCGAGCGCCTCGTCTTCGAGTAGGGCGCGACCGACAGGTCGCCCGCGCGAAAGCCCGACCCGCGGGAGTAGGGTGCGACCGGCAGGTCGCCCGCGCGAAAGCCCGACCTGCGGGAGTAGGGTGCGACCGGCAGGTCGCCCGCGCGAAAGCCCGACCTGCGGGAGTAGGGTGCGACCGGCAGGTCGCCCGCGCGAACTCCATGCAATGGCCCGGGGAGCACCGCTCCCCGGGCCATCTTGTGTTCTGGGTATGGTCGCGCTAGCTCTGGTGCTTCGTCCTCACCAGAGGCTTCTTCCAGGCCTTGCGCGGCGGCTTGTCTGGCTCGGGCTCGGGCGGAGTGCTCGAGACGGTCTGCATCTTCGCGATCCGAGACGCGACCTCATCGGCGAACTTGCGGATGTGGAAGCCCGCGTGGGCCTCCGGTGTGAGCGACGTGTCGTCGAGCAGCGGCATGAGGTCCATCGCGAAGCTCAGCGCCTGCGTCTCGTCCACACCGTGCGAGGCGTAGTAGGTCGCATTCGCTTGGCGACGGCCCATCGTCGCGTCGTCGTAGCGCTTGCCGCCGCTGATCTGGGAATCGAAGACCCCCAGAACCGCCGCGGCGAGGTTCTGATGGGGCGCGACGTCGAGAGCGATCTTGTCCTCGTCGGCCATCCAGTCCAGGCCCCGCCACACCTCGCTCCCGTAGAACTCCTCCGGTTTGTGCTCGGGCAGCGCCGCCCGCAGCGCCCGAACGACCCGAAGCACCACACCGACGTGCGTGTCGTGCTTGTCCGCGAGGTTGTGCGTGTAGACTACGCGCGGCCTTGAGAGCCGGATGATCGTCTCCAGATCGTCCGCGACGTCCGTGGGCTCCGGGCTCTTGGCCGCCGAACTCGAGTAGCCGAGTTGGATAACGGCCGAGTACTCCCCCACATAGCCCGCCTTGTTCTGCTCGCGCTTCCGCACTTCTTTCATCTGCTCGTCGGTGTAGTCCGCGTAGTGATCCACGCGCGGGCTGCCGGCGCCGTCGGTCACCACAACCGCCAAGAACCACTCATCGGGGTTCGCGAAGCACTGCAAGATGCCGTGATAGGCCATGATCTCGATGTCGTCCTGGTGGGCCGACACGGCGAGGTGCGTGGTGCGGGCAAGCGCCTCGTCGATAGACACGCCGTCGGGTACGAAGACCGACAGGTTTGTGCTCTTGAGTTGCACGTGCGTCTCCTCTCGTGAGACTGAACAACTGAGGGGCGGCCTACTTCGCGGCCGGAAGGCTCGCGGCCGCTACGGCCTGGCCCACGCGGCGAAGCCTGTCGTCCTCGGGCAGATGAAGCGTGACGCGCTCGGCCACCTCGGGGAACTCCTCGCGGAGCACCCGCTCCGCCATCCTCTTGAGCGTTGGGCCGCCCTCGCCCGAAGTCACCCGTCCCAGCGTCAGGACGTGGCGAATGTCGTAGAAGTCGGCGTAGTGCGCGATCGCGTAGCCCAGAAACACACCGATGCTCTCGAACACCTTCGCGGCCGTCTCGTCTCCGTCCGAGTGCAGCTTCTGCATGATCTTCAGCTTCTCGGCGGGGGTCTCCCCGGCGCTGAGGTCGA
>CAZCER010000095.1:0-11183 GCA_964497385.1 uncultured Armatimonadia bacterium
GCTCGCAGCGCTCGATGGGCTCGCTCGGGGTCCAGTCCTTGAGGAAGAGCCTCGATGTGGAGAGCGGGATCGTGCGCCAGCCGAACTTCTCGTAGTACTCGTTGATGCCCGTATAGAGCTGTGACAAGTGGTAGCCGTTCGCGCGCATGAAGGCGATCTGGCCCTCGAGCAGCCTACCCGCCAGTCCCTGGCGGCGCGCGTCCGGGTGGGTGGCCACATGGCCGACGCCGCCCATCGCGAGCCGAGCGGCTCCGAAGCGGAGCGGCCGGTGATGCACCTGCACGTTCGCGACAATCCGGCCGCCGTCCATGGCCACGAGGGTGTTGCCGCGTTCGCGCCACGGGTCCTCCTCGATGATGGCGCGGAACCACTCGCCGGTGAGGTCGAAGACGAGTTCGAGCAGCTCGGTGAGTTCGTCCATCCGATCGGGAGACAGCGTACGCAGTTCCACCGACATGACCGCGCTCCTTCACGTCCCGCCCGGGAACCTCTTCCGCGCTGGAGGGGAAGTCCCTGTATCGGTGAACCTTCGGCTCCAGACGAACCGGAGGTGCTTCCCGATGACGCCGCGCGAGCGTTTCCGAGCCATCATGAACTACGAGGACTCCGACCGCATCCCCGTCTATCACTGGGCGGGCTGGCCTGAGACGGAGGAACGCTGGGAGAGCGAGGGCCTGCCGCGCTCGACGAACCGTCACGAGCACTGGGGCGTCGAGCCGTTGCCGGCCGGTGTTCCCCTGCATCTCGGCCTTCACCCGGCCTTTGACGAAGAGATCTTCGAGGAGACCGACGAGTATGTGATTCGCCGGCAGGCCGATGGGGTGGTGGCTCAGGATTGGAAGCACCGGAGCTGCATCCCCCGCTACATCGATTACATCCTGCGCGACCGCGGCGGGTGGTCCGAGTACAAGAAGCGGCTGCAGCCGGACCCCGCGCGGATCCCCGCCGACTTCGACGCCCACGCGGCGCGTCTGAACGCTCACGACGGCCCGGTCACGGTGACTTGCGCGGCTCTCGGCGGCTGGATCCGCGACTGGATGGGCGTCGAGAACCTGGCGTACCTCCAGGCGGACGATCCGGACCTCCTGGCCGAGATGTGCGACACCCTCGCCGACCTCGTCTGCTGGGGACTCGACCAGGTGCTGCCCAAGGTGCGCGTCGACCTCGGCTGGGGCTGGGAGGACATCTGCGGCCGGAGCGGGCCGCTGATCTCTCCGGTGATGTGGGAGGAGTGCGTCGTGCCCGCGTACGCGAGGATCTCCTCGAAGCTCCGCGAGCATGACGTCGGCCTCTATCTGGTAGACTGTGACGGCTACATCGAGGACCTCGTGCCGGGCTGGATGGCCGGCGGAGTCAACGTGATGTTCCCCCTCGAGGTGGGAGTCTGGAACGCCGACCCGGCCGCGTTCCGCAACCGCTGGGGACGTGAGTTGCGCATCTTCGGGGGTATAGACAAGAGGGAACTCGCGAAAGGGCCGGCGGCGATCGACGCCGAGATCGAGCGCCGACTCCCGATGATGAAACAGGGCGGGTTCATCCCGCTTCCCGACCACTTGATCACGCCGGACACGTCGCTGGCCGATTACACCTACTATCTGGAGCGCATGCAAGCGCTCGACCTCGCACGAGACTGAGGCGGTCGGCGATCGAGAGGGCGCCAAGCGCATGGAGCAGCGCGACCAGAAGACCGAAGAGACGGCTCGGCCGGCGAAGCGCCGCATGCGGGCGGGCCTCGCCGCCAAGCTCCTGATCGCGGTGCTCGTGGCCGGCGCGCCCGGCATCGTGGGCTTCGGGGCGCTCGACTTCTACGCCGAGGAGGCGCGCCTGCGCGATCTGCTCCAGGCGGACCTCAGCGTCGTCGCCGGTCAGAAGGCCGCCGGGCTCGAGGAGATGCTTCGGGCCTACGCTCTCGACACCATGGCCTTGGCCGGGCAGGCCAGCATGGAGGATCTGGCGGAGGCCGTCCTCACCCGCGATAGGGCGGTCATCACCGCCGCGGCGACCGACGCGCAGGCGGACCTCGAGAACCTCCTCGACAATCAGCCGCTCTTCCGCGAAGCGCAGTACGTCAGCGAGCAGGGCGTCGCGGTGCTCAAGCTGGAGCGCAACGGCCCGAGCCCAACCGTCACCCTCAACGCCGCCCTCACGGGTCGGGCCGTCTGGGACTACCCCATCTGCAACTGGCACATCGAGGATCTCGCGCGCGGCCAGCTCTACGCTTCGGGCATCGTTCTCAACCGGCGCGACGGGGCCATCGAGGAACCGCACACACCGGTGGCCCTGTTCGCGATGCCTGTCACGGGGGAGGACGGCCAACGCCACGGCTTCGTGACGGTGACCGTCCTCGCCGAGCCGATCCTTGCCGCGCTGGAGTTCCGCGAGCCGTGGCGTGAGGCGTGGCTCGTGAAGCCCGGAGGGTGGTTCGTCTACCATCCCGATCCGTCCAAGCGATGGGGGTCGCCTCGAGACCTGGGGACGGGGCACAACATCAACGAGAACCTGCCCCCCGGGGATCTCGTTCGGATCACGTCGCGCGGCTACAACTGGCTCTACGTGGCCGCAAGCGTGCAGCCCTTGCCCGCGTTCGGGCCGGGGCTCACTCTCGTCGCGCGGGAGCGGGGCGACGCGGTGCTCGGCCCGCGCGTGCGCGCCATCCGCTACCGGACCATCATGCTGTGCGCCATCGGGCTCTTCGTGCCGCTTGCCGCCGCTCAGCTTCTGGCCGTGTTCTTCCTCAGGGCCGTGCCGCGCCTTAGAGCCGCGACGCGGGCGGTCGCCGAGGGCGACCTCTCGCATCGCGTCCACATCGACAGCGGCGATGAGATGCAGGATCTGGCCGAGGACTTCAACCAGATGGCCGCCGCGCTCGAGGAGTACGGACAGCTCGAGCGCACCATGGCTCTCGAGAAACTCAAGGACGATCTGATCCACATGATCGTCCACGACCTTCGCACGCCTCTCACGAGCATCCTCACCGGGTTGAAGACCATCCAGTACGCCCGGTACGACGCCGAACTCACCCGCGAGCTGCTTCCGAACAGCGTCAGCGCCGGGGAGACCCTGCTCGGGATGATCAACGACCTTCTCGACATCAGCCGCATGGAGTCGGGCATCATCGAACTCGACATCCGTGACGTGGACGTCCGCACCGTGGCGGATGAGGCGATGGCGCTCGTCGCCGACCTCGCCGAGGACAAGAGCCTCTCGCTCGTCCGCGACGCGCCCGCCGAGCCCACCCCCGCGTGCGTCGACCCGGAGAAGCTCCGGCGCGTGGTCGTGAACCTCCTGGGGAACGCCATCAAGTACAGCCCGGACGGAGCCGAGGTCATCGTCCGAGTGGCCGGCGACGAGGCCACCGGCGGGGTCCACCTGGTGGTCTCCGACCGCGGCCCGGGCATTCCGGAGGAGTACCGAGACCGCATCTTCGACAAGTTCGGTCAGGTGGACAGCCGCAAGACCGGCAATGTCCCCTCGACCGGGCTGGGGCTCACCTTCTGCAAGATGGTGGTTGAGGCGCACGGAGGGCGCATCTGGGTCGAAAGCGTGGTCGGTGAGGGCTCCGACTTCCACGTGGACCTGCCGCGGTGGTGCGTGATCCGGCCGCCCGAGACTCCCGGAGACTAGCCCAGGATCCCGAAGCCGCCGTCCACGGTGATGAACTCCCCCACGACCATGGACGCCTGGTCGGAAACCAGGAACGCCACCGCGTTCGCCACATCCTCCGGCTCGATCATGCGGCCCACCGGCGTCTTCCGGATCGCGGTCTCGACCATCTCGTCCGCGCCGGGGATGCTGCGCATCGACCGGGTGTCCGCGATGCCCGCCAGGACGCCGTTCACGAGGATCCCCTTCTCCGCGAGTTCGACCGCGAGGCTCCGCGTGAGCGCCTCGAGCGCCGCCTTGGCGATCCCCACGACCCCGTAGCCCGGCAGCACCCGCTGTCCGCCCTCGCTCGTGATGCTCACGATGCGGCCCCAGCCATCTCGCATGAGGGGCGCCGCGCGCTGCGCGAGCGCGAGGAGCGACTGGGCCGACGCCTGCATCGTCACGTCCCAGTGCTTGCCGGTCGTCTCCATGAGCGCCCCGGGCACGCCGAACGCCGCGTTGGCCACGAGGATCTCCAGCGCGCCATACGCCTCCGCGACCTCCGCGAAGAGACGGTCGAGACTCTCCTCGCGGCCGACGTCCCCGCGAAGAGCGACGGCCTCGCCGCCGAGCGCCTCGATCGCGTCCACGACCTCGGCGGCTTCCGTCTTGCTCCGTCGGTAGTTCACAACGACCTTGACGCCCTCCGAAGCCAGGCGGAGCGCGATCGCGCGCCCGAATCCCCGCGTGGCTCCGGTCACGAGGGCGTGCTTGCCGTTCAGTTCAGGGTACATCCGACTCTCCGTTCACACGCTCCATCGCGCAAGGGTCGGCCACGGCCGTTTCCGTGTCAAGCCTCGCGACGACTCTGAACAGGCCCAAGGAATCCGCGGTCGCGACGGGCAACTACTGGGCAGCTTGGATCGGACGGGAGGCGCGCGTTGGGCGCGGTTGACGCGACGAACAGCGGAGCGGTCGCCAGCGCGGTGCGGCGGCAGTACGAACGCTATCCCTACCCGGACAACGGTCCGGCCGATGCGCCGGCGACACTGACCCTCAGCGGGTTCCTCGACGACGTCTGCCATCTCATCTGGCATGGCGCGAAGGACCCGAACGCCCTCCGGGTGCTCGATGCGGGCTGCGGCGCCGGGGCGACCACCTGCCAGGCCGCGCTGCGCTGCCCCGGAGCGCGCGTCGTAGGCATTGACATGAGTGAGACCTCGATCGCGCTCGCCCGGAGGCGGGCCGAGGCGACCGGCGCGGGGGCCGAGCACCATGTGCTGCCGATCGACCGCGTCGGCGAACTCGGGGAGACCTTCGACCTGGTTCTCTGCATCGGCGTGCTGCATCACATGCCCGATCCCGTCGTCGGTCTGAGAGCCCTTCGGGAGGCGCTCGACCCGCAGGGGGCCGTCAGCGCGATGGTCTACGCCCCGTACGGGAGGGACGACGTCTACCGCACCCAGGAGGCCCTGCGCCTCATCCGCGGCGACGCGGACGTGAGCGGCTTCATCGGGCTCGCCCGGTCGCTCTACGCCCACGCGCAGTCCCCCGACCTCACCGGCGTGACCGACCGCCTCGATCTCCGCGAGGGAAACGACAGCGGGATCGTGGACCTGCTGCTGCATGCGCACGACGCTCCCATGAGCGTCGGCGAAGTCTACGCGCTCCTCGACGCTTCCGACATGGCGCTTCACTCCTGGGCGATGCCGCTCGAATATGATCCGGCGCACTATGTCGAGGACGAGTCCGTGCTGGAGGCTCTGGCCCGAGCCCCCGAGCGCGAGCGCCAAGCGATCGCGGAGTTGCTGCACGGGGCCATGCGCAAGCACTCGTTCGTCGCCGTGCGGCCCGAGTTCGCGACGCCGCATCCCTCACTGGAGGGGGCGCGTTGGCGCGAGTATAGGGCTCTCCTGACGAATCGCCTTTTCTGGAACCGGATGCGGCGAAGCCCGGACGGGCGCGAGGGGCTCGTCGAGGCGGCGGGGAGCCTCCGTCCGGAGGCGGCGATGCGTCTGGTCGAGTGGCAGGGGCTCTTCATCGAGGCCGTCTCGCGCGACCGCGGGGCTCGGAAACTCGGCGCGATCGCGGACACCGGCCCCTTCCGAGCCGCCATGCCCCGCGTCTCGCGCAAGGAACAGGACGCCCTCATCGCGCGGCTTCTGCGAGACCTGGTTGCGAGAGACGGGATAGCGGTGCTGAACAGCTAGTCGGGTCCTGCTCGCGAAGGGAGCACACGCATGCTACGGGCACTCATCGCTGTCCTCTCGATCGTCACGCTCGCGGGGGCGTGCTTTGCCGAGGCCACCGTCGCGAAGCGCCAGCCGGCCACCGACGCCGGCGAGGAGCGTCTGGCGAACGGGGGCTTCGAGCTTCTCGCGGGCGGGCGCGCCGAGAGTTGGGGGCCCTGGTCGAACGGCTATGTCGCCAGCCGCGAGGCGGCGCGGTCCGGAGAGGTCGGGGCGCTCGTTCACGCGGACGACGAGGCCGAGGAGTACGGCGCGAGCTGCGCGGTGACGCTGAACCAGACCGCGCCCTTCCCGATCGTGGCTACGGGTTGGAGTCGCGCGGAAAACGTCTCCGGGGTGCGCGACCGCGGCTACGCGATCTGGCTCGATGTCACCTACCAGGATGGCGACCATCTGTGGGGGCAGGCCGCCGGCTTCGGGACGGGCACGCATGGCTGGGAGCGCCAGCAGGTGGTCCTCGCGCCCACCAAGCCCATCCGCGACCTCTCGATCCTCGGGCTCTTCCGTGGGCACACCGGCACGGCGCGCTTCGACGACTTCTCACTCCGCGAGATCACCGGCGCCTCGTGCTCGATGTTCGACGGCGTGCCCGTCATCTCGGAGCCGGCGGAGGCCGGAGCGGACCCCCGAGTGCTGGTGCGCGACGTCGCGGCGAACGGGGACTTCCTGCTCATGGGCGCCGGCGCGGACGTGGAGGCCGGCGATGCGGACCTCGGCCTCGAGGTGAGCGTCCATGAGACCGCTCTCGGCTCCGGCCGCTTGATCGAGGGGGAAGCGCGCGACACCACCGGGCGCGACCGCGCGCTGTCCGTCTACTACGCGCTCCCGCTCGACGCGACGGGCTGGGCGTGGTGGGACGATCCGAACACGCCGCGCCCGATCGAGGAGGGCCTGACCTATCTGAACGCCCGCAACGTGGGGGTCGGGAACACGGGCCTCGCGTCGTGGTACCCGCTCGCGGCCCTGAGCGGGCCCGACCGCGGGGTCTGTCTCGCCGTGCCTCTCGATTCGCCGCGCATCTGCCGTCTGGCCTACGACTCGGGCTCCGAGGAACTCTACGCCGCCTTCGACCTGGGCCTCAGCCCCGATGCCGCGAAGACGCCCCAGAGCGCGACCTTCCGGTTGGCGGTCTTCGACTTCGAGCCCGAGTGGGGCTTCCGAGCGGCGCTCGACGCGTACTACGGGCTCTTCCCCGAGTTCTTCGAGAAGCGCACCACGCACGAGGGGCAGTGGATGCCCTTCACCGACATCGCCACGGTGCGCGAGCCCATGGACTTCGGTTTCGCCTACCACGAGGGCAACAACAACGTGCCTTGGGATGACGCGCACGACATCCTCTCTTTTGTCTATGTGGAGCCGATGACCAACTGGATGCGCATGGAGCCCGACGCCCCGCGCACCCACGAGGCGGCGGACGCGCTGATGCGCCAGAAGGCGGGCGAGGGGGACCGCCAGGCCCTCGCGACCCTCTCCTCAGTGGTCGTCACCGAGGACGGGCGGCTCGACGCCGTCTGCATCGACGCCCCCTGGTGCGATGGCGCGGTCTTCACGCTGAACGCGGATCCGGACGTGCCCGCCGACCCCGACGGCCTGAACCAGTTCGACCACGAGTGGGCGACGATCGAGCACGCGTTCCATCCCTCCGTCGCTGGCGTGCCGGGCTGGTCTTTGTCGGGCGGATCGGCGCTGGAGGGAAGCGACGAGGGCGGCTCCGCCTTGCGGCTCAGGCGCAGCGAGGGCGCCGACCCTGTCCAGGTGACGCAAAACGTCACCATCGGCCAGACCGAGGCGCGGACGCTCGTCGCACGGGCGCGGGGAGTCGCGGAGAACGTCGTGGGCGAGACCGGCGGCGACTGCTCTCTCTACGTGGACCTCACCTACAGCGATGGAACGAACCTGTTCGGGCAGATCGCGACGCTCGAGCCCGGCGTCGCGGGCTGGCAGGACCTGGAGGTCCTCATCCGTCCCGCGAAGCCCGTGCAGGCTGCGTCGGTCCATCTGCTGCTCCGCGGGGAGCACCTCGGCGAGGCGTGGTTCGATGACGTCTCCCTCGTCGAGGAGGGCTCCGACCGGAGCTTCGTCGTGAACGGCGACTTCGAGGGCGTGGACGTTCCGACCGGCGACCTGGACGGGACGTACATCGACTCCTTCGAGGGTTGGTCGACGCGGGTGAACTCCCGGCGCGAGCACTTCGCCGCGGTCGACGTCCCCCTGACCTTCACCGTCGACACGCGCGCGCCGGCGATCCTGACCTACTTCTCGACGTACGAGTTCGCGAAGGAACTCTCGGCGCGGATGCACGACGAGGGGAAGCTCCTGATGGCGAACGCCGTCCCGGCGAACTTCCCCTGGGCGGCGCACCTTCTGGACGTGATGGGGACCGAGACGAACTGGAACCGGAACGGTGAAACGCCGGACTCACACGAGTCCTTCCGCTACCGCCGAGCCCTCTGCCGCTGGAAGCCGTATCTCCTGCTCCAGAACACGGACTACGGCGCCTTCACGCCCGAGATGGTGGAACGGTACTTCAAGCGCGCCATCTTCTACGGCGCGTTTCCGGGCTTCTTCAGCCACAACGCCGCCGACGATCCGTACTGGAACACGCCCGCGCTCTATGACCGC
Organism: uncultured Armatimonadia bacterium; assembly: GCA_964497385.1. Taxonomy (GTDB): domain Bacteria; phylum Armatimonadota; class Zipacnadia; order UBA1398; family UBA1398; genus CAZCER01. The sequence goes on from CAZCER010000095.1 coordinate 8,457, forward strand.
GACCGGCCGCTCTTCCTGAAGTACATGCCCATCTGCTCGGACCTCAGCCGCGCGGGTTGGGAGCCCGTCACCCTCGCCCGCTCCGACACACCGGGCGTGCTGCTCGAACGGTTCGGCGCACCGGACCGCGGCGAGGCGCTCCTGACCGTGTTCAACGATGGCGATCGGCCGACGGACGCGGTCATCGCCCTCGACATGGAGGCCCTCGGCAATCCGAACGCGGCCGAGGAGCTTGTCGGCGAACGCCCGGTGGCGATCCACGATGGGAGCTTGACGCTGAGGCTCCGGCCGAAGGACCTTGCCGTGCTGCGAATGGTGTCCGCGCGTTGAGGACTCTGCTGGGCCGGATGGAGTCCTTCCCGCTCCGCCCTTCGACACGCCGGCTGAACGGCGCCGGCGGCTCAGGGCAGGCGGGCCCCTTCGCCTTCGACGGGGCTCAGGCCGGGCATGCGGCCCCTCCATACTACGACTGACCATTGCGCACAGAGAGAGGACGCACCCGCCTTGCCGCTTCTGCTCTTCCTGCTTCCGACCATGGTCGGCGCGCCCGGCCGGCTCACGCCCGTCGATCTCGAGTGCGAGTACGCCCGGAACCCTCTTGGCGTGGACGCCGCTCGGCCGCGCCTGAGCTGGCGCCTCGTCGGCGAGGGGCGCGCGCGACGCCAGACCGCCTACCGCGTCACCGTCGCATCGAGCGCGGAACGTCTCGCGTCCGGCGACCATGATCTGTGGGACTCGGGCAAAGTCCTGTCCGACAACCAGACGGGCGTCGAGTACGCGGGCGCCCCCCTCGCCTCAGGCCATCGCGCCTTCTGGCGCGTTCAGGTGTGGGATGAGAACGGCGAATCGTCCGCCCAGAGTGAGGTCGCCTGGTGGGAGGCGGGCGTGCGCGGCGCCGATGGCTGGCAGGCCGAGTGGATTCGTTCGCCGCGCCCTGGCCCGGCGGATGAGGCCGCGATGTACGAGGACGATCCGGCGCCGCTTTTCCGCACCGAGTTCGAGGTGCGCGGCCCGGTCCGACGAGCGCGTGCCTATGTGACGGGCCTCGGCTACTACGAGTTGCGGCTGAACGGGGAGCGCGTCGGGCGAAGCGTCCTCGATCCGGCGTGGACAAGCTACGCAAGACGCGTCTTCTACTCGACCTACGACGTCACGGACCGGATCCGGCTGGGCCCGAACGCCGTCGGCGCGCTCGTCGGGAACGGCTGGTACAACCCGCTCCCGCTCGCGATGTGGGGCTGGGTGCGGCTGCGCGAGCATCTCACGATCGGCCGGCCGCGGCTTCTCGCGCAGATCGAGATCGAGTACGAGGATGGCGCCCGCGAGACTGTCGCTACCGGGCCGTCGTGGCGCGTCACGGACGGCCCGATCGTCCGGAACAGCGTCTACCTTGGCGAGACCTACGACGCGCGCCTCGAACAGGACGGATGGGACCGGCCCGGCTTCGATGACTCCGCCTGGCGGCGGGCCGTTCTGTCGGAAGAGCCGGTCGGCCGGCTGGAAGCCATGCCGCTCCCGCCGATCCGCGAGCACGAGACACTGCGGCCTGTGGCCATGACCGAGCGCGATGGCGGTGCGCGCATCGTCGATTTCGGCCGGAACTTCGCCGGATGGGTGCGGCTTCGCGTGCGCGGTGAAGGCGGCGAGACCGTCACCCTTCGGTACGGCGAACTCGTGAACCCCGACGGCTCGCTCAACCCGATGACCTCGGTTGCCGGGCAGATCAAAGGCCCCGGAGTAGGGGGCCCCGGAGCCCCCGACGTCGCCTGGCAACAGGACACGTACGTCTGTCGAGGGGGCGGCGAGGAGGAGGTCTGGGAGCCGCGCTTCACCTTCCACGGGTTCCGCTACGTCGAACTCACCGGTCCCGCGGGCGCGCGCGTCGAAGGCGTTCCGCTCTGGTCCGACGTGCCGTCGGTGGGTGAGTTCGAGTGCTCGAACCCGCTCCTGAACGACATCCAGGCGATGTGCCGGAACACGCTGCTCAGCAACCTGTTCTCCGTGCAGTCCGACTGCCCGCATCGCGAGAAGTTCGGGTACGGTGGGGACATCGTGGCCACGAGCGAGTACGCCATGGCCAACTTCGACATGCACCGCTTCTACGCGAAGACCGTGCGGGATCTCGCCGACGCCGTCCGCCCCAACGGAGGCTTCACCGAGACCGCCCCCTTCGTCGGGATCGCCGACGGGGGCTTCGGCGAGGGCTCGGGGCCGATCGGGTGGGGGATCGCGCACCCGACTCTCGTCTGGCAGCTCTACCAGCGATACGGCGACCGGAGTCTGCTGGAGGAGCAGTACGCGGCCGTGGTGGGCTGGGTGGACCTCTTCGAGAGCAAAGCCCAGGAAGGGATCATCGCCGGGGGCATCGGCGATCACGAGAGCCTCGCGCCCAAGTCGGTCGGAACAAGCGGCACCGCCTTCTACTATGAGAGCGTGCGGCTCGCCGGGAGGATGGCCACCGCGCTCGGGCGCGACGCGGACCATGAACGCTTCGAGCGCCTCGCCGCCGAGATAGCCGATGCCTACAACCGCGCGTTCGCGGACCCCGAGACAGGCGCCTACGACACCGGCACCCAGGCGTGCCAGGCGTTCTCACTAAGGATGGGCCTCGTCCCACCCGAGCGCGAGGAAGCCGCGCTTGGGGTGCTGGTCGCGGACCTCGCGAGCCTGAGCCCTCCACGCCTCACGACCGGCATCTTCGGCACGAAGTACCTGCTCGAGACCCTC
>CAZCER010000096.1:0-3369 GCA_964497385.1 uncultured Armatimonadia bacterium
GAGCCCATCTACGGGAAGCGCGACGTGTGCGACCTGGACGAGATGGCCGCCATCTACCGCTCGGAGCAGCACTACGACGACGCCATCCGCACCTACGAGGCCATCGTCTTCGAACTCAAACCCGACGACGCCCACAAACTCGCCTCCGCTCACCTCGGGCTCGCGCACACCTACTTCGAGATGGCGGACTCCGAGAACGCGGCGAAAGCCTGCGAGATCGTCCTCAACCTGCCGGCCCCCGCCCACAGCTCGCTTTCCGTCCCCAAACTCGAAGCGCTCCGCCTCCTCGCCGACATCGCCCTCGACCTCGATGACGATCTCGAGGCGGCGGCGGGCTATCTGGAACGCATCGTGAACGAGTACCCGGGCCTGCCCGGCTCCGAAGAGGCCCAGAAGGACATCGTCTGGGTCCGACAGCGCATGGCGGGCGCCGCAGGCGAACGACCCGGTCCCAAGGGACCCGAGAAGGCCGATGAGCCAGGCGGCGGGCGTCGGCTCGGGCCCGCGTCGAGCACCGCCGTGGTCGTGCAACTCGGCCGAGACCTCCAGGGCGAAGAGGTCCGTGATGAGGGCCTCTTCGAGTGCATCCGGGTGCTGTGCGCCGCACGCGGCATCGACGTGACCGCCGGCGTCGCCGCCGGATACGCCGCGGAGCCGTTCGCCTTCTTCTACAGCTCCGCGGAACGCCTGCGCGGAGACCGCGTGCACCTGGACGACCCGGTCGTTCTGGCCGCCAAACGGCTCGGCGTCAGTTCGGTGGAGCACGTCGCCACCAACACCGAGACTGAGGCCCTCACGAAGCTGAAGCACTTCCTCCACGGGAACACCGCGGTCCTCGTGCCGATGACCATGCACGGCCGCCCGACCTGGCGCGTCGTCACCGGCTACGACCCCCAGCGCGGGGAGTTCTACCTGTTTTCCGCCACGGAGAAATACTCGGTCATGGACGGCAAGGAGTTCCGCGGCGCCTGGGGACGCAAGTCGAGCCCCGCCATCCGCGTCGAGGGCCGAGACGCCGCGATGTACCATATCTACGCCCTGAACGGCGCCATCAAGAAGGTGGACGCCGCGCAGGCCGCCAAGAACGCGATCGCCGAAGCCGAGGCGCTTCTGCGCGGAGCGGCCGCCGGTGACTTCGTGAGCGGCGCGGAGGCGTTTGAGGAACTCGCCAAGGACTTCGGCAGATTCGTCGACGGCGCCCTCGACGCCACCGATGAGCGCGAACTTACCGACTGGTGCGGGCGCCCTCTCGATGATCTCGAAACCCGCCGCAGGCGGGCGGCCGAGTGCCTGCGCGCGTGGCGCGACGGAGCCCTCTCCGATGTCGCGGACGCCTCCGAACTCGGCGAGGCCGCCGACCTGCTCGACGACAGCGCCGACGCCCTCGACGCGCTCGGCCGCTCCTTCGCCAGTGCGCGTGAGGGCACCGGGCCGCGAGAGGGCGGCGGCAGTCCGCGCGCTCTGGCCCAACGGCTTGCGGAGCAAGACGTCCTCATCGCCGACGCTCTCAGCCAGGCCCTCTAGGCTGGCGCGCCCCCCCCTCTAGCGGCAGTTCGTTGCCGTTCTCCATTGCGCACGCGACCAAAACATGGTACACATCAGCCTTCGCGCTCGTCCGGGGACCCAAGCTCGAACATCCTCCCGCGAGCCGAGCGACCGCGAAGATAGAGGCGGCAAACTCACCCAGAGGAGGCGAACGCTATGCTCACATCTCTCGAGAGGCATGGACTGGTCAACACGGGTCAGATCTACCGCAATATGCCGACCCCGGCCCTCTACGAGGAAGCCATCCGACGCAGGGAAGGCGTCGTGGCGCACCTCGGCCCTCTCGTCGTCCGCACGGGCCACCACACGGGGCGTTCGCCGAAGGACAAGCTCATCGTCCGCGAGGCTTCGTCGGATGACCAGATCTGGTGGTGCGACGTCAATCGCCCGATGGATCAGGAGCACTACCGTCGCCTCAAGATGCGCCTCCTCGCCTACTGGCAGGGCAAAGACGCCTTCGTCCACGACAGCTTCGCGGGGGCCGATCCCGCCTACCGCACGCCCATCCGCGTGATCACGCAGTACGCCTGGCACTCCCTCTTCAGCCGCAACATGTTCATCCGGCCGACCCGCGCGGAGCTGGACGCCTTCGAGCCCGAGTGGGTCGTGCTGCAGGCCCCGGGCTTCCACGCCGACCCCGAGACCGACGGGACGAACTCGGAGGCGTTCATCGTCGTGAACTTCGGCGAGAAGACGATCCTCATCGGCGGCACCAGCTACGGCGGCGAGATCAAGAAGAGCGTCTTCACCATTCTCAACTACAAGCTCCCCGCCGAGCGGGTCCTCTCGATGCACTGCTCGGCCAATGTGGGGCCGGCAGGGGACACCGCCATCTTCTTCGGGCTCTCGGGAACGGGCAAGACGACGCTCTCCGCCGACCCGGAGCGCCGCCTTATCGGCGACGACGAGCACGGCTGGGGCGTCGACGGCATCTTCAACTTCGAAGGCGGATGCTACGCGAAGACCATCCGGCTGAGCGAGGAGTCCGAGCCCGAGATCTACGAGTGCACCCGCCGCTTCGGGACGCTGCTCGAGAACGTGATGGTCGACGCCACCACGCGCCGGCTTGACCTCGACGACGACACCCTCACGGAGAACACCCGTGCGGCCTACCCGATCACCCACATTCCGACGGCTTGTCGGGACGGTCTCGGCCGCCACCCCAGCAACATCGTGATGCTCACCTGCGACGCCTTCGGGATCATGCCTCCCGTCGCGCGGCTGTCCACGGAGCAGGCCGTCTACCACTTCCTTTGCGGATACACGGCCAAGGTCGCCGGAACCGAGCGCGGCGTCGCGGAGCCCCAGGCCACTTTCAGCACGTGCTTCGGCGCTCCGTTCATGGCTCGCCACCCTTCGGTCTACGCGGAGTTGCTTCACCAGAAGATCCGCGAGCACGGCACCAAGTGCTGGCTCGTCAACACGGGATGGCAGGGCGGCCCCTACGGGGTGGGCAGCCGCATCTCCATCGAGCACACGCGGGCCATCGTCCGCGCCTGTCTGAACGGCGATCTGGACTCCGCGCCGATGGAGGAGCACCAGGAACTCGGCCTAAGCGTGCCGTGTGAGTGCCCCGGCGTCCCGCGCGAGATCCTGAGACCCTCCGAGGCCTGGGGGGACGACGAAGCCTACCGCTCCGCCGCGGTGGAACTGAGGAACCGGTTCCGCGCGGCCTTCGAGCCGTTCTCGAACTTCGTGAACCCGAAGGTGCGTGAGGCCGCCTTCTGAGGCGGCCGCGCGTCCCCGTCGCGACAGGAGACGCGCCCGACCCCTAGGCTCGGGATCGGGCCGCGCCGGGCGCGTCTTCGCCGATGATCGCGACCT
>CAZCER010000096.1:3379-7893 GCA_964497385.1 uncultured Armatimonadia bacterium
TTTTCAGGACCAGGCCGGTACAAGAACGGCGAACCCGGGTCGCCGATGATCGCGACCTCCGGTTCCAGGAGTACGCCGGTCTCGTCCTGCACGACCGTTCGCACATGCTGGATCAGCGCGATCACGTCCGCGGCGGTCGCGTCTCCCGTGTTCACAATGAACCCGGCGTGCTTCTCGCTCACCATGGCCCCGCCCACCCGCGCCTTGCCCTTCAAGCCGCAGATCTCGATGAGGCGGCCGGCGTAGTCGCCGGGGGGGCGCTTGAAGACGGAGCCGGCGCTCGGCAGATCGAGAGGCTGGGCGGCGCTGCGCCGCTCCAGAATGTCCTGGTGTCGAGCGCGGATCTCGCTTTCGTCGCCGATCGCCAACACGAACCGCGCCTCCAGAACGATGTGCCCGCTCGCCTGGAGGGACGTCTTACGGTAGCCGAGATCCAGTTCCTCAGGGCGGAGCTTCACAAGGTCGCTCGTCATCGAGAGCGCCAGGACCTCCTCGAGCAGGTCGCCGACGCACCCTCCGTGCGCCCCGGCGTTCATGTACACCGCTCCGCCGACGGTCCCCGGTATGCCGATCGCGAACTCCAGACCGGTTAGCGCCGCGTCCGCCGCCGCCGTGCAGACGCTCTTCATGCGAGACCCCGCCTGCGCCGTGATCGTGCAGTCGCGGCGATTCACGGCGATCCGAGCCATCTCGCGCCCGATCCGGCACACGATCCCGCGAATCCCGCCATCGCGCACCACAACGTTGCTTCCCGCCCCGAGGAGCGTGAAGGGCGCGCCGGTCTGCGCCGCGAAGGAGCGGAGGGCCTGCACGTGCCGCGGTTCGCAAGGGTCCGCCAGGACGTCGGCCGGACCGCCCACACGGAACGTCGTGTGGCGGGCCATGGGCTCGTGCGCCCGAACCGGGAAGCCCATGCGCCGGCCCAGTTCCAGGGCCTCGTGGATCCAGCGTGCTTCGGACACAGGTACCCCCGCTCCAACAGGGATCGATGCCATGCCTACGGTAGAGCAGTCGCGCACTCTCCCGGACGTTCTCCGCGCCCTTGCGAGTCGCGGCGTTCCGCTCGTTCACTTCGGCCAGACCGTGCTGTGGGATGAGCCCACCAAGGCCGTTCTCTTTCATGCCATGCGTGCGGCGGGAGTCACGACGCCCGTCCTTGCCGGCGTGCACGACACGGACTACTTCTCCAAGCTCGAACCTTCGGCCTTGGCCGTGGGACCGTTCGCCATCCTGCCGGCCAACGACGGCTCCACGCGCGGCATGTGGGTGGGGCCCGGCGAGTGCTCCGCCCTGTTCGGGGGCGAGCACCGCGTGTCACTCAAGCAACTCACGGCCCACGGCGTCCCCGTCCGCCGGCTCGCCAAACTGCACCCCACCGGACCATCCGCCTTCACCGACATCCACACGGCCGCATGGGGCTGGAGGGGCCTCGCCCGCATCGCCGAGGATAATACCACGGCCCGAGACGTGCGGACCAGCGAGGTCGCCCGCGATCTCTGCAGCCTCCTCTGCTGGGCCGTCGAGCAGAGCCTGCGGCTCATCGCCGACGAGCCGACGCGTTCCGCCGCCGAGGCGAACGGCGCTTGGCTCCTCCGCACCATGTGTCACGTGTTCGAGGCCAGCGGCGACGCCAGCCTCTCGGACGCCTTCGCGCAGGTGCTGGGAGACCTCATCGCCGCGCTCGCGGGGACGCGGCCCGCCGATCTCTCCGTCACTTCCTCCTCACGGCACTTCCGCTTCGCGCGCGATACGGCGACCTTGCCTCGGTTCGAGCCGCTGGACCTGTTCCTCGACCCCTCCACACGGTCCCGCGCCGAAGCCGCGTACAACGCCGCCGTGGATGGGACCGGAGCTTACGAACTCGGCGACTTCGGAGAGGGAGCGCTCCCCTTCGATCTCGTCGTTGCCGGCCGAGGGAGGGGGACGCTCTTCCGCGACGCCGGTCAGGTCTTCGTCGCGCTGCCCCAAGGAACGGTCACTTTGGGCGGTGCAAGGGGGCTTACCCGCCGCGCCCAACTGGCCGAACTCGTCGAGCGCCGCTTCGGGCGCGACTGCTCGCTGGTCGGCAAAGCCGTGGTCCTGCCACTCATGTTCCTGCGGGAATCCGTCATGGTGCTGGCCGAGGGCGGGTCCGCCTACATCGCCACGAGCACCCGACGCCTCGTGGACGGCCTCGCGCAGAGCGGGATCGAGTTGGAACTCCACCCCGTGCTGCGACTCCGCTACCACGCCCTGGACGCTCTCGAGGCCCTGGACGCGCAGTTCTGCCTCCCTGAGCATCTCGCCCGGTCGTTTGGCGCGGCCCACGTCTCCGCCCGCGATTTCGCGCTGCGTTGGCGGGCGGTCGTCGCCGAGCAGGAAGTCCTCCTCCGCAAGCTCGCCGGATCGCCGGGCGCCGCGGTGGTGCTGGAGGAACTCGCCAAGACCGAACCGCACGCGAACGAACGCCTCAAACGTTACGACTGCCTGAAGCAACGCATGCGCGCGGCGGGCGAGGCGCTCTCCGAGCGCGCGCGCGCGTTGCGTGAGATCGGACGAACAGGCCGCGAACTCCGGGCCGCGATCCTCGAACTGGAGAGCCGTTCCGGCGCGCTGCGGCGCAACCGACTGAAACCGCTGTGGGCCGAACTGGACGCCGGACCCGCGCCCGAACGACAACTCGCCATCGAGGCGAAGGTGACCGCGCTCGAGGCGGAGCGCACGCGCCTTCAGGCCGGCCTTCGCGAGCTGCGGACCCAGGCGCAGGCGACGCGGGCCGCTTGGCGAGAGGCGCGCCGGGCTCTCCGGGATGAGCAGCGGAGCGGCGTTTCCGCCGTGATTCATCACGAGATCCGCGGTCTGGAGGAGTCCGCGGGCCTAGACCGCCTCCGGCTGGTGCGGCAGGCCATCCTGACTCTGGGGCTCCGGGCGGCCGACCGAAGGCCCACCGCGTGGTGGTTCCTGCTTCTCCGCGACGCCGAAGGCTCGAACCCGTGGTACGACGAGGTGACGCGGCGCTGTGAGGCGCATCTCGAGCAGCTCGGGCGACCCGCGCGCGTGGACTAGATCCGCCCCCGACGAAGCGCGCCCGATGGAGAGGAGCGGGGAACGTGGGGATCCCCTTCGACAAAGTGCAAGGCCTTGGCAATCACTTCGTACTGGTGGATGAGCGCCGGACGGGACCAAGGAACTGGCGGGAGTTCGCGATCGCGACCGGCGCGCCGCGGACCGGCGTCGGCTCCGACGGGCTTCTGGTCGTCACCCAACCAAGCATCGCCGGGGCGCAAGCCCGCATGGTGATGTACAACCCCGACGGCACCGAGGACATGTGCGGCAACGGCGCCCGTTGCGTCGCCCACTGGGAAGCCGTCCGCTGCCCGGGGCTCCGCGAGTTCGTGCTGGAGACGGCTGCCGGACCTCTTGACGCCCTGGTGCTCGACCCCGACCCGCGTCACGGCCGGGCGAGTCTGACGATGGGGGAGCCGGTCTTCGACCCCAAGCGCATGCCGGCGCTCCTGGACGGCGACCGCGTGTTGGAGCGAGACCTCTCGTTCGGAGGGTGGCGCTATCCCGTGAGCCTCGCGTTCTTCGGGACCCCGATCTGCGCGATCTTCGGCGATCTGCCCGACCGCGAGACGTTTCTCAACGCCAGCCAGGCGCTGCAAAGGGCGCCGGAGTTCCCGGAGAGCGTCAACGTCCTTTGGGTCGAGCCCACAGGGCCGCACTCACTTCGCGCGCTCATCTACGAGCGAGGCGCGGGAGAAACGCAAGCGTGCGGAACGGGGGCGTGCGGCTCGACCGTGTGCGGGATTCTGACCGGACGCGTCTTGAGTCCGGTGGATGTCGAAATGCCTGGCGGAACCCTCCGAATCGACTGGGAGGGACCCGGCTCCCAGGTTAGGCAGACCGGCGAGGCGGGTATCGTTTTTTCGGGGGACTGGCCTGGCCCCGGGTAGCGGGTAAGGAGGATGGGCAGGTCGCGCGGTGAAACCGGTGCGCGGCTGGCGCGTCAGTGAGAAGAGGTCATTCTGTGCGGGACGCGGCCGGACGTACGGGGGTGTATCGGCTGTTCGGCGCGGAGCGGGCAAGAGCGTGGCTTACTCGGAGCGCGCGCGCGGCGGCGCGTGCGCTTTGCTGTGTACCGCTCCTGGCCCCAGCCTGGGCCCAAAGCGCCTCGGGCGGCCCCGCGTCCGACGCGGACGCCCCGGCCCATAGCTCCTGGGCGAACCTCGTGATCCGCTACGCCGCGGTGACGCTCATTTGCGTCATCGCGTTCACCCTCATCTTCCTCAAGTGCTGGAAGGATCTGGGAGACGGCGCCGCCCGGGAGGATCCGGAGACCGCGGACCCGGACGCCGTCCCGGATGAGGAAGAGAGCCCCGTCGAAGAGAACGACTCCGTCGCGGCGGAAGTCTAACCCTCAGCCGACGTCGAAGCGTCTCACCCGCCGACCCTTGCGTCTCCCCTACGCGCCGCCCGCATGAGACGCGCCTGGCGCTCGCGCGCCGCCTCCGCGTCCCTCCGCGAGACGCTCC
>CAZCER010000096.1:7903-11056 GCA_964497385.1 uncultured Armatimonadia bacterium
GTGGCGACTACGAGCGGTACCGAGTTGCCAGTGTGATGGTCGAGACAGCCGAACTTCGACGCAGCGAATTGCGCAGCCTGCGCGAGACGCTCACCGCGATCTCGGCCGAGTGAATCGCCTCGTCCCGGCGGCTCAGCCGCTCCAGGGCTTCGGCTCGCATGAGCCATGCCCGCGCGCAAAGGGGATCCAGACGCCGCGCCTGGTCGGCCGAGGCGAGCGCCTCGTCGGCTCGGCCGTCGCGAAGCAGTATGAAGGCCGCCGCAACATGGTTGGCGGCGGACTCCGGCGCGTCCGCGACGGCGTCCCACACAAGCGCGTCGGCGAAACCCGAGCGGCTTGTCGCCGCCTCCACGCGCAACGGAGCGGTGCGCATCTCGCGAGCCAACGGGCTCAGCGCCTTCGGAAACGGATGCGGCGCCGGGCGCGCGGGAGCCCCCTCCGACTCCGCGCCGTGAACCACGAATGGTCCGGCCAACCTGACGTTGTTCGCGGCGGCGTCGAACCACTCGGTGGAGACCACCGGTCGCTCGGCGCGGCGAGAGACGGCTTTCCAGCGCTCGAGAGGATCGCGTTCCCGAGGCGTCTCGGGGATGCCGGCGGCGCGGGAGATCCTGTCCCACTCCGCGTCGGTAAACGCGCCTTCCATGCCAATGAGCGTCGCGTCCGGGCGCGCGCCGTGCACGCGCCGCTCGTAGGCGAGCGGATAGACGAGGTGTTCCGGAGCGCACACGTCGTTGCCCACCACCACGACCGCGTTGGGCGGGAGGGCGCTGAGCGTCGCCAGCGCCAGATCGCGGGGCGTTGAGCCGACCCTGCCCGGGCGCGCGGCGAGGTTCAGCGCAAGCCCGCCGAGTAGGAGCGTCGGAACCATGCCGTGGACCCACCGCCGTCGAACCGGCGGCGTGGAGGCTCGTGAGCCGAACTCGAGGATCATGCCCGCGCCGGCGGCGGCCGCCAAGGCGCAACCCAGCGCGCAGGGCAGGAGGACGAACGTTCGGTCCCAGCCCGTGTAGCCCCAGGCGGGCGCCCAGCCCACGATGAAGCAGAGAGCCCCCGGCCACAGGCCGGCGGAGGCGGACCGTCCAAACGCGGTCGCGCCCACGATGGCACGGTCGACGGAGGCCCACGCCACGCCCAGGACGGCAAGGAGGCCCAACGGAACGCCGACGGTCTCCAGAACGCGCCCCAGCGCGTCACGCGCGGCCATGGGGGCCGCGAGGACGCCCACATCGTGGAAGTGCGGTCCTCCTAGGCCGCCGAGAAGATACTGCCCTAGGGTTCGCGATCCCATCGGGTCGGCTGTGGCTCCCCGCGTGAACCATGCCGAGAGGAGGACGGGGGAGAGGCCGAGAACCACGCCCGCCAACGCGCCCAGGGCCCGGCGTCGCCTCGAGGGGCTTTGGACTCCGGTCTCCCGACCCCGCGGCGGCATCGAGGCGCCATAGAACGCCACTCCGAGCACGCCCGAGATCAGGACGCTGATCAGGAAGGGCTCATGGGTCAGGGACAGCCCGCCGACGAGCACGAGAGCGAAGCCGTCGAGGGGGGAGAGTCCGCCACGGCGTCTCCACCGCTGGGTGAGCCAGACAAACGCCGCGCCGAGCGCGAGAGACGCGGGCCAAGTGCTGGCGTGCGCAAGCGCTTCTCTGAGCGCGGGCGAAGTGAGCAGGCATGCGGCGCAGAGCCCGGCGATCCCATAGTCGATCCGCGTTGCCGCATACCCACACTGGGGCATCGGCGCCCGCGTCGTCCGGACGGCCTCCAGGCAGGCCAGGGCCACGGCGGCTAGCGCGACGATTCCGGTGACCGCTGTGAGTGCGTTCGCCGCCCAGGCCGGACCCATACCCGGCGCGAGGGCGTAGATGGACCGGGCGAGCAGGACCCACAGCGGGTGCTCCGCCGACTGGGGCAGGCCGAGGTCGTAGGCGCTTGCGGCAAGCCCGGCGGAGTCACCGAAGCCATAGTCGCGCGAGACGCCGAGCGCGATCACCCCCAGCATGCCGCCCACGACGCAGCCGGCAACGAGCGCCAACTCACCGCGGCGCTCGGCCTTCGCGCGCGGATCGCCCTCCGGGCGCGGATCCACGGTCACTCGGCTCCTCCCTTCCGCCTCGGCGCCAGTCCCCAAGGCGTCTCGCCTCCAAGTTCGGGGAGGTGATGGCCGCTCACCTGCAGGAGAGTAGGGCGGCTCCGCCCACCGGCGGGCCGGAGCGCGCCTCGGCGCGCGGGAGGGAACGATGCACCAGTGAAGGGCGTCCTGCTGGCCGGAGGAAGCGGCTCACGGCTCATGCCGCTCACCAAGGTGACGAACAAGCAGTTGCTTCCGATCGGACCCTATCCCGCGATCTACTACCCGCTGCACACGCTCATCGAGATGGGGATCGACGACATCCTGGTCATCGTGAACCCGGTGACCGACGTGCTTGGCCTGCTTGGGTCCGGCAGGGAGTTCGGCGTGACCCTCACCTACCGGGTCCAGGACGTCCCCGGCGGGATCGCGCAGGCTGTCGGCCTCGCCGAGCGCTTTGTCGGGGATGACAGCGTCGCGGTTGTCCTCGGGGACAACGTCTTCGAGGACCGGGTGAGCGCGAAGCTGAGCGCTGAGGGGTACGCGGGAACCGGCGGCGTGATCTTCCTCCGCGAGACCGCCACCCCGGAGCGCTTCGGCGTGGCGGAGATCGACGCGAGCGGGCGCGTGGTCGGCATCGAGGAGAAGCCCAAGACGCCGAAGTCGCGGCTCGCGGTGACGGGGCTCTACGTCTACGACGCGGACGTCTTCCGCATCATCCGGACGCTGAAGCCCTCCGCGCGCGGCGAACTCGAGATCACCGACGTGAACAACGCCTATCTCGCCGCCGGCAAGCTCACCGCCGCGACGCTCGAGGGCTACTGGTCCGATGCGGGCACGCTGGAGGCATGCCACCACGCGGCGTGCTACGTACGCGAGCATCCGCTCTACTGGTTCCGAGGGGATGAGTACGCGTAAGGCGGGAGGGGGAAGTCACTCCGCCTCGTGCGTAGCCACGCGGTTCTTGCCGAGGCGCTTCGCCTTGTAGCACGCCTCGTCCGCGAGGCGGATCAGGGTGTCGGCCTCGTCCGTGTCGTCGGGGATGGTCGCGATCCCGAAGCTCGCTGTGAGGATCATGGGCTCGG
>CAZCER010000097.1:0-10909 GCA_964497385.1 uncultured Armatimonadia bacterium
TCTTCTCCGGTCGCGGGGCGTTGCCTGCGTGGGAAGCGCTTTGGTGGTCGCCCGGCTCTCTCGCGGAACCCCGTACCGGCAGCGTCGCGCCCCGGTCCGCGCGGGTCGACCCGCCGGGAGGAGTGACGACATGACCTCGCGGGAGAGAGTGCTGGCGTCCTTCGCTCACGAGGAGCCTGACCGTGTGCCCTGCTGGTGCGGCTCGTCGGCGGAATTCTGGGCCAAGGCGAAGGCGCACCTGGGGCTGGAGGATGAGGCGCTGCGCCAGCGCTTTCACGACGACTTCCGCCGTGTCACCGCCCCCTACGTCGCGGCCGGGCTCGCCCTCGGCGAGGGCGCCCACTCGCGCACGCCCTTCGGGATCGAGCGTCGGGGTCTTGGATATGGCCAGCCGATGAACCACCCGCTTGCCGACGCGGACCTCACCGCCGTTGATGGCTACGCGTGGCCCGACCCCGGAGCCGTGGACGTGTCCCGTCTCGTCGAGGATGCGGCGCCGTTCCGGGAGGAGTACGCGATCCTGGGAGGCGACTGGTCGCCCTTCTGGCACGACGCCATCGAGTTGATGGGCATGGATCGGCTGTACTATGCGATGTTCGACGCTCCCGAGGTTGTGGACGCCGTGTTCGGGCGCGTCGTCGACTACTACGCGGAGTCCTCGAGGCGCATCTTTGAGGCGGCGGCCGGGTCGATCGACGTCTTCTTCATCGGAAATGACTTCGGAAGCCAGACGGGACCGCTGCTCGGCGAGCCGCTCTTCCGCCGCTTCGTGCTCCCACACCTCGAGCGGTTGATCCGCCTTGGGCACGATTACGGCAAGCCCGTGATGCTGCACTGCTGCGGGGGCGTGGCCGAGTTGATCCCCGCTATGCTCGAGGCTGGCCTGGACGCCCTGCACGCGGTTCAGACAACCTGCGAGGGGATGGACCTGAGGCGGCTGAAGGCGGACTTCGGCAATCGCTTGCTCTTCAACGGGGCGATCGACTCCCATCACGTGTTGATCGGCGGTACGCCTGAGGCGGTCCGGACCCGGACGCGCGAGGTGCTCGAGATCATGATGCCGGGAGGCGGGTACGTCGCGGGCGCGAGCCACGACTCGATCCTCGAGGAGACGCCCGTGGAGAACGTGATCGCGATGTTCGACACGGTGATCGAGCACGGGGTCTATGCTTGATCGGGCCTAGTCCGTGTGGAAGACCTCTTCCATGTTGGCCCACCATTCGCCCTCGGCTCGCGTCTCCAGGGGGATCTGGCACGGCTTGCACAACTCCCACCACTTCTGGGTGGTCGGGTCCGCCGCCATCTTCGCCATGTCCGCTTCGAAGTCGGCGCCATGGTACTCGAAGTAGCTGAACAGACAGCCGTCCTTGTGGTAGATGGAGTAGTTCCGGACGTTGCACTCGGCGATCATGCTGAGGACGTCGGGCCACGCGGCGGCGTGCAGCCGCTTGTACTCCTCGAGCATCTCGGGGTCGAGCCCGATCACCATACCGTGGCGGGTCATGAACTGGCGCCTCCCTCTTCGAGCCGCAGGGGATAGGTCCCGTACTCCCGAGCCAACTCGATCATGTAGTCGTAGCTCGCCGGGTCCACGTTGTCGGGAACCGAGTGGTCGGACTGCAGGATGTAGCCTCCGGCGCGGGCCGCGGCGAGCTTGCCGAGCACCTCGCGCCGGATCCGCGCGCGGTCGTTCGTGGCGAGAACACGGACGTCGATGTTGCCGTTGAAGGCCCATCGGCCTCCGTACTGGCGCTTCAGGTCGACCACGTCGAGTCCGGCCTTAGCCTCGAGGGGGTTGTAGGCGTCGACCCCTATCTCGATGAGGTCTTCGTACACCGCCCGGCAGTCGCCGCAACCATGGTAGACGACCTTGAGGTTCTCGGCGTGGGCGGCGTCGCAGATCC
This sequence comes from uncultured Armatimonadia bacterium, assembly GCA_964497385.1. Taxonomy (GTDB): domain Bacteria; phylum Armatimonadota; class Zipacnadia; order UBA1398; family UBA1398; genus CAZCER01. The sequence continues at coordinate 1,905 of CAZCER010000097.1, forward strand.
GGGCGACCTGCGGCTTGAAGATCGTCCGCCACACCTCGGGCGAGAACAACATGCCCTTGTCGTAGGCGATGTCGCCCCAGACGTAGAGCCCCGCCAGGACTCCGCCCGCCGCCTCCGCCTGCGCCCGAACGGCCTCAACAAGGAAGTCGCCGATCCGCTCGACGAAAGCGTTCATGCGATCGGGTCGCTCGGCGAGCTTCATGAGCGCGTTCTCCGTGCCGATCATGCGCCAGAGGTGCTCATAGGGTTCGGTGATCCCGCCGAACACGCAGAAGTCCTCGGCGCAGCTTTGAACGCGGTCGGCGAAGGAAGGCAGACCGAGGTTCAGCTCGTCCCCGACGGCGTTGATCTGGTCGTCGATGGCCTCGAAGTAGCGCCGTTGGTCGGTTGGGTCATCCAGCTCCAGGGCCTCGATCTGCTCCCACGTCTTCGTCCCGAAGTCCAGGAAGTGAGGCATGGGGTAGGTGCCGCGCCGCTCGACCAGGGCCCCGAACCCCGTCCGCACGAGCTTGCGCTCGGGCGATTCCTCCAGCACCTCGATGCCCGTGATGTGCGGGTCCAGGTTGGGGTTCACGACGATGAGGTCGAGGTCCCAGTGCCGGTAGGGGTCGAACTCCGAGCCCCCCGCTATCTCGGCGCGCGCGCGTCGGAGGAAGTTCGTCCAGAAGAACTCCCCGATCGGGACGCGATCGGGCTCGCGTCCCTCCAGGGCGTCGATCACGCGGCGGGTCTTGCTCTCAGCCTCTCCCATCGCATCTGTCTCCCTGGTCCGTCGATGGCTGGCGGCAGGCGTTTGGTTCGTCAGCGGGACGCACAGACCTCCGGCACTCAACGCCGCCCGGAGGGCGCCAGCGAGTCCGGCTCGGGGGCTGACAAGGTCGCGGCCGACGCGAGCGGCAAGGAGACATCGCGCATCGAGGGCGAACTGACCGACTCGGACGTGAAGACGCTTCTCGTGGAGGCGGCCTCCGGGTAGGCGGACCGTCTCGGTCCGCGCCGACGAGGGGACGCGATCGGACTCCGCCATCTCTCCCCGCAACCACCTCGTGCGGGAAGCCGTCTCCATCGACCCGCCGCACATCCTCTTGAGGCAGGAGCACACCTCCGCCGCGCGAAGCAGGGCATGCGGACCGATCGGGGACGGGTCGGGAGGGCGCCGCCGTGGAAGCCGAGCATGCGCTTCATCACGAAGCCGAGGACCCGCTAGCCGATGGTCGCGCGGGCCCCCGGCGACGGACAGCGCGCCCGTCGCTGGGAGGGCTCGGCCTCATGCTCTCTGCCGCGACGGGGCTGGCCGCGTTCGCGAGCTTCGCGTGGTGGGACTCGGCTCTCGTCCACAGCCTGGATGCCGCTCTCGCGGTGATCCTCCGGACCTCATCGCACGAGGACGTCTTCACCGTCGCCATGGCCGCTGGAGCGGCGGCGGGGTTCCTCATGTCGCTGGCAGGGGGGCTGTGGCAGCTGCAGCGAGGAGAGCCCCGGGAGGCGAGGTCCAGAGGGCTCGTCCATGCCGCCTGGGGCCTTGCCGGTCTGATCCTCATTGCTGCGCTGGAGCCCACTCTGGCCGTCCTGTACACAGACTGCCGGCGCCCGCTCTGTAGCTAATGACCCTTTCGCAGATGCTGCACGGAGGGGCCCCAAACCGGCCCAGTATCTGAGGAACAAAGCCCGGCCGTTGCGAGACAACTACGTGACGGGGGCCGGTTGGGGTCCCTCCCGCTCCGCCCTTCGTCACGCCGACCACGCGTCGGTCGGCGGCTCAGGGCAGGCGGGACCCACCCCATGCGGCGCGTCCGAACAGCGCCGACGCCGCTTCACTCGGGCAAGGATCACTAGCTCCAGTAGCTGCGGTGCTTCTCCAGCGCCGTGCAGATCGCTTCGGCGGTGTCCATCGGCACATCGGGTCCGAGTTCGGCTTTGAGCCAGAGGCCTCCTTCGGGCGCCCCGAGCTTCGCCACGGCCTCCTCGACATGGGCGTCGATGTCGGACGGCTTGCAGAAGGGGAAGAGCTGCCGGTCGAGGTCGAGGTCCACGCAGATGACGCCCTTGCAGACCTCCACGAGGCGGTCGAGGCCGTTCGCACGGATCTGGGGGTTCACGACGTTCACGCCGCAGTCCTTGAGGTCCTGGACGATGGGGATGATGTGCCCGTCGGTGTGCATGTAGATGTAGGATCCCGCCGCTCGGACGGGCTCGTAGATCGCGGCGAAGCAGGGCTTCATGAACTTGCGCCACTTCTCGGGGCTGATGGCAAGCGCGGTCTGCATGCCGAGATCGTCGCCGAAGTAGGCGATGTCGGGCGGGTTCTCGAGGATCGGCTTGAGTTCGCCGATGTTGTAGTCGCGCACGATGTCGAGGAGCATCCGGAGTTCCGGCGGCTCCTCGGCGAAGTCGACCATGATCTCCTCAAAGCCGCGCAGGTCCGCGAGCCGCAGCCACATGAAGCCATGCGGGATGCCGGCTCCGGGCGCGGGGGGCTTCATGCGGCGGACGTGCTCGCGCGTGGGCAGCGGGTGCTTGGTGACGATGGCGTCGCAGCCATGGTGGATGTTGCTCCAGACGCAGCCCCAGGCGTCCACGTGCTCGCCCTGGACGTACTGACCGCTGACGGCGTCATAGTCGCGATCTCCGGCTTTGTGCGGCCCGAAGATCACGGGATGTCGCGCGACCATCGCGTCGAGTTCCTCGCGGTACTTGATCCAGGCGGCGGGGAGTATGCCGACGGAGATCGGAATGAACTCCGGGGTCTGGTAGAGCATCGCCTTCATTCGGTCCTCGTGCATGCCCATGCGTGCGGCTCCGCTTCTTCGTGGCCAGCCCCCCGCGAGTGTTCCGCACCTCGCGCGGTCGTCCTGCGGGCCACTGGGTCAATCTGTATTTGCGCAATTAAGTATACTCGCATATACTTAGGTCATGAGTGGACCGACCATGACTGACGAGCATGTGGCTGAGGTTGCGAAAGCGCTCGGGGCTCCGACCCGCGTGGCGATGCTCCGCAAGCTCGCCTCCCGCTCCCTCTGTGTCGAGGCCCTTGCGCGGCAGCTTGGCGTCACCCCGAGCGCGGTCTCGCAGCATCTGCGGCGTCTTGGCGCCGTCGGGCTGGTGCAGGGGCGCCGCGTCGGGCAGCACGTTCACTACGGGTTGCGCGAGGAGGGCCTTGTCGCGCTCCGGGACGAGCTGACCACGCTGCTGGCGCTGCGGGCGACGGGCCGCGAAGACGGCGGTTGCGCCGCGGGGGCGGCCCGAGAGGGGATTGAGGAGTGACTGAGACGGGCGCGCGTGACTCGGCCGGGGCGGCGGCGATCGAGGCCGAGGGCCTGGCGAAGCGTTTCGGGGAGGTGCAGGCGGTCTCCGAGATGACCTTCACCGTAGCGCGGGGGGAGTTCTTTGGGCTGCTCGGCCCCAACGGCGCCGGCAAGACCACGACGATCAACCTGCTGACGGGGCTGGCTCGGCCCGACGCCGGTCGCGTTGTCGTGGGCGGCGTGGATTGCACGCGCGATTCGAAGGCGGCCCAGCACCTGATCGGGGTGGTTCCCGATGAGAGCAATCTGTATCCCGAACTGACCGGTCATGCCAACCTCTGCTTCTGCGGAGCCCTGTACGGCCTGGGGCGGCGCGAGCGGGAAGCGCGGTCTCGCGAACTCCTCGAGCGGTGCGGGCTCGCCGACGCGGCGGACCGCAAGTTCGGCGGATACTCGCGCGGCATGAAGCGGAAGCTCACCATCGCCGCGGGCGTCATCCACAAGCCGCCGGTGCTCTTCTTGGATGAGCCGACCACCGGCATCGACGTCGAGAGCGCGCGGCGGATTCGGGAGATGATCGCCGAGCTGCACGCGGACGGAACGACCGTGCTGCTCACGACCCACTACATCGAGGAGGCGGAGCGGCTCTGCCGTCGCATCGCTTTCGTGGTCGGCGGACGCGTCGTGCGCGTTGACTCCACCGAGCGGCTGATGGCGCCCGTGCAGGGCAAGCACGCGATGGTCGTCGAGGTCGCCGGGGATGCGGAGCCGGCTCGCGCGTTGCTTGCCGACTCCAACCCCTCGATGGCGTTCGATCTGGAGACGCCGAACGCCCTGCGGGTCGAGTCGAGCGAGCCGATCCCGGTGGGACGGCTCGTCCGCGCGCTGGACGAGGCGGGAGTGAGGGTGCTCGAGGCTCGCAAGCTGCGGCTCTCGCTCGAGGAGGTCTTCGTGCGGGTCACGGGGATCGAGGCCCAGGCGATGCGGCGCGAGCGCGAGGGGAAGGGGAAGCCGCAATGAGCCGCTGGACGGCGTTCGGGGCCATCGTGGCGAAGGACGCGCGGGCCTACTACCTGAAGCCTCCGAATGTGAGCTGGGGGCTGCTCTTTCCGCTGCTCTGGACCGGCATGTTCCTCGTGCGGTCGGGGCGAGGTCTGGACGATGTGGCCGACATCCTGCCGGGGGTCCTGGCGGTGTCCATCCTCTTCGGGACGACGTCGCTGCTTGCGGTCACGGTGACGTTCGAGAAGAAGGGCCGCTCTTTCGAGCGGCTCCTGCTCGCGCCGATTCCTCTCGGCACGCTCATGGTCGCGAAGACGTCGGGCGCGATCGTCTTCGGCGTGGCGAACGCGTTGGTGTCGCTCGGGGTCGCCGCGCTGGTTACGGACCTGTCGGGCGTCGCCTGGGGGCTCATGTTGCCCGCGATCGTACTGCTTTCCATCGCCTCCACCTTCCTCGGGCTCTTCGTCGCCGTGTCGGTGAGTGAGGTCTTTGAAGCTCAGACTTTCTCCAACTTCTTCCGCTTTCCGATGCTGTTTCTCTGCGGCCTCTTCTTCCCGGTGACCGCGCTGCCCATCGTCCTTCAGCCTCTCGCCTACGCGTTGCCGCCCACGTACGGAGTCGACATCCTCCGGGCCGCGATGGGGCATGAGTCTCTGCTGCCCCTAAGCCTCGACTTCGCCGTCCTGACCGCGTCGGGTCTCGCGTTGTTCGCGTTGAGCCTGCGCAACGTCCGGCGCCGATGGATCGTGTAGGCGTCGCGGGCGCGCTCGCGCGCCCAAAGGAGGCTGTGCCACATGCATCGCCGCGTCACGGAAGCCCAAGGCGCTTCACCCCTGACCATCCCCTGGGAAACGCTCGCCGCCGCTCTGATCGTTCTCGCGGCCTTGGCGCTTCTCATCACGCTGATCGCGCGTCGGCGGGGCGGCCCCTCCGAAGCGGACAACGCCGAGGTCCTGGAGAATCTGGACGGGCAGATCATGGCCCTGCTCCATCAGTCAGGCGGCGACATGACGCAGGCGGAGATCTGTCAGGCGCTTGGAGCCCCTCTGCAGGCTGTCACTTCCATGCTGCACGACATGGAGGAGCGGGGGTGGGTGACCCGGCGCTGGGTGGCGGAGCGCTACACATTCCGCGTGTCCGTGTAGCGCGCCGCGCCGGGAGAGCGAGTCCCGCTTCTCGCCCGCAGGCATTCGCACCTCGACAGAGAACCCCCATTCCGGCTCGGGGGGTGACGAGGAGTGACGCATGAGGCATCTCAAGTGGGGACTGCTCGCCTCCGGCAACATCGCCCGACGGTTCGCCAAGGGCCTCGCGACGACCGAAGACGCCACGGCGCTTGCCGTGGCCTCCCGCTCGCTCGAGAAGGCCGAAGCCTTCGCGCGGGAGCACGGCCTCGAGCGCGCGTACGGCAGCTACGAGGAACTCCTCGCCGACCCGGACGTGGACGCCGTCTACATCTCCACCCCGAACCACCTCCACGCCGAGTGGTCGATCGGATGCGCCGAGGCCGGGAAACACGTCCTGTGTGAGAAGCCGGTCACGATGAGTGCTCCCGAGTTGGAGACCGTCCTGGCGGCCGTGCGGAAGCACGACGTGTTCTTCATGGAGGCCTTCATGTACCGCTGCCACCCGCAGATGGCGCGCGTGAAGGAACTCATCGCCGAGGGACGCATCGGCGAGGTGCGGCTGCTCCAGGCGACCTTCGCCTTCAACATGGGGCTCAATCTCGAGAACACCCGGCAGATCAACCACATGGGCGGCGGCGGCCTGATGGACGTGGGCTGCTACTGCGTCTCCTTCTGCCGCTTCGTTGCGGGTGAAGAGCCCACCGACCTGCACGCGGTAGGCCGCATCGGAGCCGAGAACCGCGTGGACGAGTGGGCCACGGGTTGCCTGCGGTTCCCGTCGGGGATCGCGGCCCACTTCGCGTGCGGGATTCGTTGCTCCGCGCCGGCCATCGCGGCCGTGTATGGCGACGAGGGCAGCATCACGGCAACGAGCCCCTGGATCCCCGAGGACGGGAAGTCGCAGCTTGTCGTGAACGCCGGAGGCGAGACCGAGACGCTGGATGTCCCCCTCGGCCAGGACCTCTACGCGAACGAGGCGCTCATGGTCGCGGAGCATCTCGACGCGCGCCAGTGCCCGCACATGAACTGGGAAGACAGCCTGGGCCAGATGCGCGCGCTCGACGCGCTCCGCGCTTCGATGGGGCTCGAGTTCGCGAAGCCGTAGACACCTCCCCCGCCGCTGGCCGCCCCCGCACATCGGGTCGCATGGCGGTCGCTCGATAGGGCAGCGAGGAGAGGTTCATGGGTGGAGTTCGGCGACATAGGCAGCGGTTTGGTCCGGAGACATGGGTGACAGGTTGGCGCCTTGCCGAAGGAGGCGAGGCGAAGCTCCGGGCGCATCCGCGCGCGAAGCTCCGGAGGCAACACCCGATCGGCCCGTGCGTCGTGGGCTTCCACTGCCCAGCCGCCAGGCTCGCGACCGAACTCGATGGCGATCAGCCTAGCGAGCCCCAGCGCAAGGCTCTGGGCGCGGAGCGCGCGCGCTGCCTAAGCGCGGAACGCGTGCGCGTGATCCGGCTCGGAGACCGCGACCTGTTGACCAACCTCCTGCGAGCGCTCGAGTTCGTCCGCGAGGCTCTGGCCGACTGAGCGAACAGACGGAGAGCGACCTTTCTCCCCGCACCCCCCATCTTGAGCGCGAGACCGTAGTTCAGGCCGAGCGGTCGACGGACGCGCGGGGAGACGGCGTTCAGTACTCCGCCACGATCTCCAGCTTCTCCGTCGGCGCGGGCGAGAGAACGATCCACTCGCGCTCGCGGTCGAGGGTGGGGCATTCGCGGCCGTTCACGGTGACGCGGCGGATGGGCGCGGCGTCCGGGTGGCGGAGACGGACGATGAGCCGCTCGGGAGCGTTGCGGGTCGGCGGATCGAGGTCCATCGTGACGCGGCCTTTCGCGGGCTCGGGCGCGACGCGGAACGAGGTCTCGCCGAACCACGTCACGGCGCGGGTGATCTCGACGCCGGCGCCGTCGGCCATCCAGGCGCGCGGGAGGCCCTGTCCCACGTACAGGTCGCGGCCGTCCTCGCGCAGGAACATCATCCGGAGCCAGGTGCAGGACTGGGCCTCATCCGAGGTCTTGAAGTGGTCGCCGCGGTTGTCCCCGAGAGCCGGGAGAGGGTGCTCGGTGAGCATCCGCACGTCGGCGCGGAAGGCGCTGGCGAAGCTGTTCATGAAGGCCCGGAGGAAGTGCTTCACCTGGTCGCGCTGGATGTACGGCACGGGCCCCCAAAGAAGGTTTGGCTGCATGCTGAATCCGCCGAGACTGAACCAGTCGCGCTCCAGGTCTTCGAGCGAGTACCCATACTCGTCCGAGATGTAGCGGTTGTCCTCGAAGTCCTTGAGGATCCACTCCGCCTCGACGCTGTCGGGCTCCACAAGGCCGCACGGGATGAGATGGATGGAGCCCTCGAGGGTCTCGCGGATCCACCCCAGGTCGCGCCCGCGCAGGTAAAGCCGCGAGGGGTAGGTCGGAACGCACGAACCGTCACGGAGCCGCACGACCGGAGCCCGCACGAGTTGCTCGGTGAAGCCGCGCACGAGGTCGGCTTGATAGGCGTCGGCCTCGCGCGTCAGGCGCTCGCCCTCGGGGTGGCCGGCCTGGGTGAGCGCGTCGGCGCAGCTTCGGAGGCCGCGGTAGGTGAACGCGTTGGTCGAGAGCCAGTAGTAGTAGTCGCGGACGTCCTCGAGCGAGCCGGCCGGGAGGAACCCGTACTCCAGGACGGGCTTGCCGTCGGGTTCGAGGACTTTCGTGGCCTCACGCTCACGAGTCACCCAGTCGCAGCCGCGCAGGATCCCGCGGGCGGCGTGCTTCAGCCACTCCTCGTCGCGCGTGAGCCGGTAGTGCTCACCCATGCACCAGAGCACCCAGCCGTGGTGCTGGTTGTACTCCCCGTGCTCGTAGCCTCCCGAGCCGTAGAAGATTCCCTCCCGGGACTGGAAGTTGCCGGGCAGACCCACGGTTCCTTGGAAGTGGAGGTATGACTCGAGCCGACGGCGCGCCTCGCGGTGCATGCCGCGGTGGTCGAGATTCGCGATGATCATGCACGACTCGTTCGAGAAGTCGCCGTAGTAGAAAGATCCGACGCGGGTGTGAATGCGGTCGGCCCCGGGCTCGCGGTCGTCGGTGATGAGCACATGGGTCGTGTGCGCGAGGTAGAAGTCGTTGAGGTCGGGCTCAGGAGTGCGGATGCGCGAGGACTCGGCCACGCGTGCGGCCCAGTAGCGCTCGGCCTCGAGGACCTCCGCCTCGAAGCTCTTGCCGGCCAAGGCCTGGAACTCCGGCGCGCGGTCAATCGTGATGAAGGGGACCTTCACGAGGAGGGTGTGCGTGGCGCCCGCCGGGATCGTCGTGTGGTAACGGGCGGTCCCGTTGTCCACCGTCACCTCGCCCTCGCTCGCCTCCGCGCGGAATCGAAACGCCTCCCAGTTCTCGTGCGCCGCTGAGACGCCCCACTCGCCCGTGGTGAGGTGCTCGGGCCCCGCGTCCGCGCTAACCTCGATGGGGAGTTCCCACTCCGCCGCCGAGCCGCTCGTGTTCGTTGCCTCGAAACGCAGCAAGCACACGACAGTCGCGTCGCCGGGGAGGTCGGGCTCGAGGATGCTCTGCTCCAGCGGCACGGTCAGGGCGGTCTGACGCACCTTCACGGGCTCGTCTTTCCAGTCGGTTGCCATGATGGGGAGCACGCCGTC
>CAZCER010000098.1:0-10895 GCA_964497385.1 uncultured Armatimonadia bacterium
CCGGTCATCTCCATCCGGCGGGTCTCATGCGGGCAGGGCGCGGCTTGCCCGCGCAGGGCCGTTCGCCGCGTTCGCCGACCGCCCCTTCGCATGCCCGCGGCGCAGGGGGGGCAGGTGCGGAACGCGTTCGCCGGGGGGGCTCCGTACCGCGCTTGAGCGCGCGGTCGCCATCCATAACCCGTCCATAGCAGCCGCTTAACGGGGCTTGCGTTACCGTCTCGGAGTCGCCGCAAGGCGACGTCTGAGGGGCCCTAAGGCCCCAACCTGTCGGCGCCCATCGACGCGCGGGCTCCGACAGGGCTTAGCGATGGAGGTGTGCCGTTGCGATTCTTGCTGCAGGCTGCCAGATGGCTGGCTGTCTCCGTGCTCGTCACGTCGGGCCTCACCGCGGTCGTCGGGTGCGGGCCAAAGACCCCGCGCGCGGCGGACGGTGTGGCGACGGGTGAGGCCAACCCCGATCCGGATCGCTCCGGTGATCCGGAGACAGGCGGGGAGAACGCGGAGAAAGCGGGCGAGGGCGTCTAGCCCCGGCCTCTGCGACGTGCGCTGCGTCCGCGGGCCCAACACTCGGGAGCCCGCGGCGCAAGAGTGAAAGGATGGGAGTGCGAATGCTGCGCAAACGCGGCTTCACCCTTATCGAGTTGCTTGTGGTCATCGCCATCATCGCGATCCTCGCGGCGATCCTCTTCCCGGTGTTCGCGAAGGCCCGCGAGAAGGCGCGCCAGACGAGCTGTCTCTCGAACGTGAAGCAGATCATGACCGGCGAACTCATGTACGCCGCGGACTATGACGACATGTGGCCGAACAACGTGAACCCCGCCGGCTACGCGCCGGTGATGACGGTCGGCGGAGTCGTCTGCGAGAACGTAGACCCGTGGTGGGAGTGGCAGGCGTTCCCGGACCCGTACGTCAAGAACATCGAGATCTTCAACTGCCCCACCAGCCCGGACGCCGGATGCTGGTTCGACCCCTATAACCCCAGCGGCTACTCGGACCTCGACTCCGACGGCGACTACACTCTCAACTGGGAAGGCTACGCCAACCGCGGCGACGCCTCCGGCGGGCTGAACCTCACCGAGTATCCCTCCGAAGTGCTCTTCCTCTGCGACGGCGGCGACGTCTACGTCGATGAGGGCGGCAACACGTGGCCCCCGCTCGAGGACCTGGACCTCGACTGGGACGCGCGCGCCGAGGGCGCGATGCGCCATAACGGCATGTCGAACGTCGGCTTCTGGGACGGGCACGCGAAGGCCTGGAACTTCGATTCCCTCTGCCTCTGCTACACGCAGGCCGAGGTGACGAGCGGGACCTTCTACCACACCCCCCCGTGGAACTACGACGACCCCACCACATGGGACTCCGGCTGGGAAGCGCTTTACGCCCTCTACAAGGCGGGGCAGTGACGCCGAGCCCGACGCTCCGCTGGAAGGGACTCCATTCATGAACCGCGTGTTTGCCCTGCTGACCGCCTGCGTCCTGGCCATAGCTCTGCTCGGGTGCGGCGGCTCGAAGAACAAGGAAACCCCTCAAGACCGGGAGGCCGCTCGCGCGGCCGCGGGAGGCGGGCGGGGGGGCGCTCCGACCGCCGACGGCCCCGGAGCCCCGGGCGGCGGGGAAGCGAGCGGCTACGCCGCCGAGGGCCGTGAAGGCGAGGGCGGGCCGTAGGTCCGCAGCGATCACCGACGCTTCGCGGCCGGCACGGCCCGAGGCCCAGAACCTCACCGAGGAGGTGCGAGCGCGACCATGACTCCGAAGAAGAGCGGCTTCACGCTCATCGAGCTTCTAGTGGTAATCGCCATCATCGCGATTCTGGCGGCGATCCTCTTTCCGGTCTTCGCGAAAGCCCGTGAGAAGGCCCGCCAGACGAGTTGTCTTTCCAACCTGCGACAGCTTGGCACGGCCCTTAGCGCCTACAGCCAGGACTATGACGAGAAGTTCCCGCCGTCGTGGGGCGTCGTCCCGAACATCTACGCCCACCGTCAGAACAACTGGGGCACCTGCTGGGGATGGTTCCTCTTCCCCTACACCAAGAACGTCCAGATCTTCCAGTGCCCGACGAGCCCCACCAAGGTGCTGACCGAGCGCGGGGCGGACGCGCTGTTCGCCCCGGGCGATGTGCCGTCCGATCCGCCGACGGACTCGCAGGGCCGCCAGGACAACCCCTATGTCGACAACTACATCGTGAACTACGACGGGCTCGTCTACGGCGCCGCGAACTCCACGGTCGGGAGCCTCTCGTGGCCGGCGGAGACCTATTCCATCCTTGACGGGTATGAGACGAGCATCACCTACGGCGCGGACACCTGGGACGTGATGTGCTTCTACCTGGGAGTTCACGCCGACACCGGCAAGGCCGGCACGAACCGTCACAACGGGATGAGCAACTGCTGCTACGCCGATGGGCACGCCAAGGCGCAGCAACTGAGGAACGTATGCACGTTCGGCCCGCGCGCGCAGACTGAGGCGGTCGAGAAGGTCCCGCCGTGGAACATCGACTGGAGCGGGGCCGCGCCGCACCCGGACGGGACGATTCCCTTCCCGGATCGATAGCGTCCCGCCTCATTCACACGCTTCTCAGGAAAGGCCCGGGCCGGCGGCCCGGGCCTTTCGCTTTGGCCGTAGGCTCTCCCGGCGTTCCGCTCCAGCCTCCCCATTTCCGGCAGGCTTGCCGGATACAACGGCCAGTGACTCATCATAGTACTTGCTATTAGGGGGCGGTGCTGGCATAATCCGGCATGACTTATCCGGCAGGTAACTGCCGGATAATGCGGGGCGGGCTTGGTGGAATGAGAGGAGCGGCGAGTCATGGTACGCGTGGAGGCCATCGTCCGGCCGGCCAAACTGGACGAAGTGCGCAAGGCGCTCAGCGAGCGGGGAGTGAGCGGCATGAGCGTCTCCGAGATCCGCGGATGCGGCAGGCAGAAGGGGTTCACGGAGCGCTACCGAGGCAGCGAGTACACCATCAACCTGCTTCACAAGGTGCGCATCGAGGTCGTCGTGGACGACGCGGACGTCGAGCCCGTCATCGAGACGATCGTGAAGGCGGCGCGCACCGGCGAGGTCGGGGACGGCAAGATCATGCTCATCCCCGTCGCCGACATGGTCCGGATCCGCACCGGCGAGCGCGGCGCGGAAGCCCTGTAGCCCATCGGGCGGAACCCACTTCCAGGAGGCACTGATGGCAATCAACGCCGGCGACACCGGCTTCATGATGGTCAGCACCGCGCTCGTTATGCTCATGACCCCGGCGCTGGCCATGTTCTACGGCGGCATGGTCCGCGCGAAGAACGTCCTCAACATGATCATGCAGAACTTCTTCCTGCTCGGCGCCGCGTCCGTGACCTGGGCCCTGATCGGCTACTCCCTCGCGTTCGGGGACGATGTCGGTCACCTGGTCGGGAACCTCCGGTTCGCGCTCCTCGCGGACGTCAGCGCGGCCCCCAACGCGGACTTCGCGGCGACCATCCCGCACTTCGTCTTCATGATGTTCCAGGGCATGTTCGCGGTCATCACCCCAGCCCTCATCACCGGCGCCATCGCCGAGCGCGCCCGCTTCAAAGGGATGGTCGTCTTCTTCATCCTCTGGCAGATCCTCATCTACGCTCCCGTCGCCCACTGGGTGTGGGGGCCTGGCGGTTGGCTCCGTGAGATGGGCGCCCTCGACTTCGCCGGCGGAACCGTGGTCCACATCCTCTCGGCCGCGTCCGCGGCGGCCCTGCTTGTGGTGATAGGGCCTCGCATCGGGCACCGCGATGAGAAGATGGCGCCGCACAGCCTGCCCCTCACCGTGCTCGGAGCGGGACTTCTGTGGTTTGGGTGGTTCGGGTTCAACGCCGGAAGCGCCCTCGCCGCCAACGGGATCGCCGCCTCCGCCTTCGTCGCCACACACCTCGCGGCCGCGGCCGGCACGGTGAGCTGGGTTGTGCTCGAGTGGCTCCACGGTGGGAAGCCCACCACGCTCGGCGCCGCCTCCGGCTGCATCGCGGGCCTCGTCGGCGTGACGCCGGCGGCGGGCTTCGTCGGGCCGATGCCCGCGATCGTGATCGGCCTGCTCGCCGGCGCGCTCTGCTATGGCGCGGTGGTTCTGAAGGGCCGCCTCGGGTACGACGACTCTCTCGACGTGCTCGGCATCCACGGCGTGGGCGGCACGCTCGGCGCGATCCTGACCGGCGTCTTCGCGAGCAAGGCGGTGAACCCGGCCGGCGCCGACGGGCTCCTCTACGGCGGGCCCGGGCAGGTCCTGATCCAGCTCGTGGCCGTCGGGGCCACGATGGCGTTCGGGTTCCTCGGCAGCCTCGCCCTCGGGTACGCCTGCCATAGGGCCTTCGGCCTCCGGTCCGAAGCAACGAATGAGATCATCGGACTCGACGGCACCGAGCACGATGAGTGCGGGTACGCGTTCTACTAGATCCCCGTCTCCACAGCATTCCTCCGCAGGAAGGGGGCGCCGGCCGTTCGCCGAAAGAGAACGGCCGGCGCTTTCGTTTCGCGGAAGCAAGCGCCTCGCCCGCGGAGGGGATGTTCTGGCATGAATCGATCCGCAGTGGTGGTGCTCATGGCTCGGCGCTCGGAGTCGGGCGGCGTCGCCGAGGGGCTCGCTTCGGACCTCGGCGAGCGCAGAGCCCAACGGGTCTACGACGCGATGGCCCGCGACACGTGGGCCATGCTCTCCGCCACCGGCCTGCCGCTCGCGCTCTACACGACGGGCGGTCCCCTGTCATGGCTGCCCGGGTGCGACTGCGTGTATCTGCAGCCCGACGCCCCTTACGGGGAGCGCATGGATCATCTCTGGTCCCTACTGCACGCGGATGAGTGGAAGCATGCGCTCGTTGCGGGGCCCAGCGCGCCGCACCTGGCTCCCTGGCTGTTGGCCGAGGCCTACGCCGCGCTGTGCGCCAAAGGGCGGGAGGTCGTGGCCCAACCCACGGACGCCGGCGGCCTGGCGCTGCTCGGGGTGCGCGTTCCCGGACCTTTCCCGATGGGCGGCCTGCCGTGGGGGACGTCGAGGCTCGGCGAGAGCCTCCGCTCGCTCTGCCTGCTCGGCGGCGTCGACTACCACGAGATCGGGGGATCGGCGTACGCCCTCGAACGCGCGAGCGATCTGGGGCGGCTCCTCAGGGAGCCGCCGGAGGTGCTCGCGGGCTGCGCCCTGACGGCGCGGGCCGCCATCCAGGCGCTGGCTGTCGGGTCCGAGCCGCTGGCGCTGCCGCAGGCTATCTGTCGGACCGCCCGTGCGTGACCATCATGCGGTTCAGCAACGTGCTCTCGTGAGCCAGGTACTTGCTGACTTCCCTGAGGGAGTAGTTCATGAGCGACTTCAGGTCGGCGAGCACCGTTGCCGGCGCCTCGGCGAACCGGCGCGCGACCTCCAGAGCCTTTGACTCGAGTTCCTCCGGTGGGACGACCTCGTCCACGAGGCCGAGTTCCAGGGCTTCCTGAACGGAGAAGCCTTCCTTGGCGAGGAGCAGACGGTAGGCCCGGCTGCGCCCGACATGACGAGCCAGGAAGTACGCGGCGCCGCCGCCCGGAGTGAGGTCGAGCGCGAGATTGGGGTTCGAGAAGTGGGCGTCGGACCCGAAGACGCGATGGTCGGCGGCGAGAATCACGCCGAGCACGGTCGAGGCGATGTCCCCGCTGGCGGCCACGACGACGATCTTGGGCGATCCGAGCAGCGTCTCGACGAACGTGCTGAAGGTGCTCTGCATGCGACGCACGCTCGAGAGGACCCCGTCCGGCGCGAGGGCGCTTCCAACGAGGTCCGTGTAGTCGCTCGGGGGAGTGCTGCACGGAGGAGAAATGAAGGTGACGACCTTGATGGACTTCTCGGCCGTCACCCGCTCGATGTAGCTGGTGAGAGCCTCCGTGTGGGCGAACTCGGCCGATCGATGGATCTGGCCGCCGCAGAACCGCACCACCGCCACGTCGCCGACGCACTCGGCGGAGAACGACTCGGACTCCACAGTAAGCGCCGCAGTACGCCCCATAGGGCCTCGCACTCCTCTCGGTGACACGGCCGTCAGGAAGCCCGGAGAGGAACGCGGGCCTCCCTTGCGCCGTGGGAGTACATTTCCCCACGGGCTGTGGAGCCCCTCCCTGTGCGGCCGTCTCGCCGTGCGCCGAGCGGAGCGCGGCTTAGGCAAAGGGTCTGGGCAACACGCTCCACCCCATGAGCCACTCGTCGACGCGGTAGGCGACCTCGCGGCCCTCGCTGATCGCCCAGACGACGAGCGACTGGCCCCGGCGCATGTCTCCGGCCGCGAAGACGCCCTCGACGTTGGTCATCAGGTTCGGACCGGTGCGCACTTGGCCGCGTTCGTCGAGGTCGATTCCGAGGCGATCGAGGACTCCGCCGCGCTCGGGGTGGACGAACCCCATCGCGAGGAGCACGAGGCGCGCCTCGATGTTGCGCTCGGAGCCCGCGATCTCGACCATCCGCGGCCGCTCTCCCTCGCTCAGCTCCCACTCGACATCGACGATCCGGAGGCCCGTGACGCGTCCGTCCCGCCCGAGGAACTCCTTGGTCGCCTTGAGCCAGAGCCGCTGCCCCGAGAGGATGCTCTCCGCCTCCTCATGCGACGTCGAGGTCTTATACATGCGCGGCCAGTAGGGCCAGGGAGCCGCGTCCTCCCGCTTCTCCGGAGGCCTCGGGAGGATCTCGAGCTGGGTCACGGAGGCCGCGCCCTGCCGGACGGCCGTGCCGATGCAGTCGGCGCCGGTGTCGCCTCCTCCGAGAACGACCACGTGCTTGCCTTTCGCCGACATGGGCTCATCCTGGATGACCGGGTCGCCCGCGACGACCCGGTTCTGGCGCGTCAGGTAGTCCATCGCTCGGTAGATGCCGCCCAGCTCGCGCCCGGGTATCTCGAGTTCGCGCGCCACCGTGGAGCCTCCGCAGAGCACGACGGCGTCGAACCGCCGCCGGAGTTCGGCGCCGGACACGTCCACGCCAACCTCCGCGCTTGTCCGGAAGATGACGCCCTCGGCCTCCATCTGGGCGACCCGGCGGCTCAGGATCACGCGCTCCAGCTTGAAGTTCGGGATGCCGTAGGCGAGCAGGCCGCCGACTCGGTCGGCGCGCTCGAGCACGGTCACCTGGTGGCCCGCTCGGTTGAGCTGCTGCGCGGCGCTCAGCCCCGACGGTCCCGAGCCGACGATCGCGACGCGCTTGCCGGTGCGGGTGGGCGGCGGCTGTGGGACGATGAGACCCGCCTCCCAGGCCTCGTCCGCGATGGCGCGCTCGATCTGCTTGATGGCGACCGGCGCGGCGGTGATGCCGAGCACGCAGGCCGTCTCGCAAAGGGCGGGACAGACCCGGCCGGTGACCTCGGGGAGGTTGTTCGTGGCGTGGAGTTGCTCCGAGGCCTCGCGGAGCTTTCCTCGCCGCATGAGTTCGTTCAGCAGCGGGATGCGGTTCGCGATCGGGCAGCCATGGCCGCTCATGCAGAACGGCACGCCGCAGTTCATGCACCGAGCGGCCTGCTCCCGCGTCTCCTCCCCACTGAGCGCCTCGCTCACCTCGCGGAAGTCCTGGACGCGTTCGATGAGTTCGCGGGTCGGAGCTTCCTTGCGTTCGTAGGTCAGAAAGCCTTTCTCGTCAGACATGGGCGACGGCGGCCGAGCGCGCCTCCTCCTCTCGCGCCGCTTGCTCGGCTTGCTCGCGCAGGGCGCGCTTGTACTCCCGAGGGAAGACGAGGACGAAGCGCTCGAGGGCGGCGCGCCAGTCGCGGAGCAGGCGCTTCCCGAGAGCGCTGTCGGTGTGCGTGACGTGGCGCTGGACGATCCACCGCAACCATTCGGGATCATCCACGGGGTCGAGTTCGACCATCTCGCGGTTGCATCGGCTCGGGAATGCGCCGTCCGCGTCGTAGACATAGGCCAGTCCGCCGGACATGCCCGCCGCGAAGTTGCGGCCGGTCGGCCCAAGGACCACGACGCGGCCGCCGGTCATGTACTCGCAGCCATGGTCTCCGATGCCCTCCACCACCGCCACCGCGCCGCTGTTTCGGACGCAGAAGCGCTCGCCGGCGAGGCCGCGCACGAACGCCTCTCCGGAGGTCGCCCCGTAGAGCGCCACGTTTCCGATGATGACGTTCTCCTCCGCAACGCGGGGCGACGGTTCCGGTGGGTTCACGATGAGCTTCGCGCCCGAGAGCCCCTTGCCGAAGTAGTCGTTCGAGTCGCCGACGAGACGGAACGTGAGGCCCGGCGGGGTGAAGGCCGCGAAGCTCTGTCCGGCGCTCCCGGTGAAGGTGAGCCAGATCGTGTCCTCCGGCAGGCCGGCGCCGCCGTGCGCTCGGGTCACGGCGCTTCCGAGCATGGCGCCCACGGTGCGGTCGGTGTTCGAGATCGGCAGTCCGACGCGCACCACCTGACCGCGCTCGATCGCGGGGGCGCAGCGCTCCAGGAGGTTTCGCGCGTCGTAGGCGTCCTCGACTCCGTGCCGCTGCGCGGTGACGCGGCGCCGGGGGGCGCCTTCGGGAGCGGCCCTCCCGAGTTGCCCGGGTTGATGGCGGCGTCGGTCTGAATCATCGAGTCGTAGGAGCGATCGCCCACGACGAAGCGGCGGTCCAGCGCCGAGACAACGCCCACCGTCGACGTGTGCCCGAGCCCGAACGGGCAGCCGATGGCGATCACCCAGTCGCCTGGCGCAAGGTCCCCGGGATCGCCGAACTCGACAGCCGGTAGGTTCTCGGCCTCGACCTTCAGCACCGCGATGTCCAGCGCCGGAGCGGCCGCGAGCGCGTACGCCTGGAGTTCCACATCGCTGCCGTCCGGCTGAAGCATCCGGACGATGGGGTGCGGATCGTCCTCGACCACGTGGTGGTTCGTCAGGATGAACCCCTGCTCCGCGTCGAACACGAAGCCCGTTCCCGTCCCGCGGCCCTCGAGGACGGGCCCAAAGACGGTCTCCTGAGCCTCCAGCGCGCTCACATAGACCACCGCCGGGTCAACGCGCGCAATGGCCTCCTTGATCACGGCGGAGTCCCCGCCCTCGATGCGGACATCGGCCATGGGCCTCGGTTGCCAAAAGGGACCGCTTGACTCCATGTCCGCGATGAGACCCTGACAGACCAAGAACCACCCCGCGGCGAAGACGAGGGCGCCCCCGAGCACGCCGCCGACGAGCCCGGCCGCGAGAACGCCGCAG
The DNA here is from genome assembly GCA_964497385.1 of uncultured Armatimonadia bacterium. Taxonomy (GTDB): domain Bacteria; phylum Armatimonadota; class Zipacnadia; order UBA1398; family UBA1398; genus CAZCER01. The sequence continues at coordinate 9,149 of CAZCER010000098.1, forward strand.
CCCGTCCGTCGGCGAGTCGGACCCTCACTCACAAGCCATCACCACCCCGGCCTCTCCGGCCGACGCGCGCCCTACATGGAAGCCAGGAGGCTGGCCATCTCTATGGCGGCCATGGCCGCCTCGGCGCCCTTGTTGCCCATCCGCGTTCCGGCGCGTTCGATCGCCTGCTCCAAGTTGTCGGCCGTTACGATGCCGTAGATCACCGGGGTGTTCGCGGCGAGAGCTATGTCCGCGATGGCTCGGGCCGACTCACCGGCGACATAATCGAAGTGCGGGGTGTCTCCACGGATGACGGCGCCAAGGCAGATGACGGCGTCATACGAGCCCGTTTCCGCCATCCGTTTGGCCACCAGGGGAACCTCGAAGGCGCCGGGCGTCCACGCCGCGGCGATGGCGTCGTCCGCGACGCCGTTGCGGCGCAGCACGTCCAGAGCCCCGTCCAGCAGCTTGGTCGTCACGAAGCTGTTGAAGCGCGAAACGACGATGGCCACGCGCAGACCCTTGCCGTCCAGTTGTCCCTCGTACGATCTCACGTCCGCACTCCCTCCAAAGACGCGCATGCCCCCGCCCTCTGCAGGGCGGGGGCATTGTAGCATTCGTCGCGTGAGCGGTGCACGGCGTCTAGAGGCCGATCGCCCCGCCGGACATCATGCCCATCCCCATCGAGCTGCCCAGGCCGCTGTAGCCCGAGCCCATTCCCATGCCGGGCATGCGCGGCATGCCGCCTCCACTGCCCCTCATGCCGGACTTCATGCCCGGTCCCTCGCCTCCACCGGCGCCGCCTGGCAGACCGGGGGACGCGCCGCCCCCGCCGCCCGCGGCCCCGCTGTTGGCGGAAAGCAACCCGCTGACCCACGCGGCCTGGTCCGTCGCGGGGGTGGAACCTCCGGCGCGATAGCCTTGGCGCTCGGCGTCCCACCAGTAATGCGGAGCATAGGGCGACGGCTCCTCGTGGGCCCGAACGTCTCGCACGTAGTCCCCGACCGCCGCCGTGTAGTACTGCGACCAGCCGCCGTAGCGCCCCACGGCCTCCGCCCGATACTCCCGCAGACCGAGGCGCAGGACCTCACGACGCACGGCCGCGTTGTAGTCCGCGATCGACCCCGAGTTCCGCAGCAGATAGTGCCGGTTCGGGACTCGAACCACCTTGTGCGCGATGGGGCTCACGCCGGCCCGCGTCACCGCGATCGTGGTCGGTCGCACGGCGTCAGGCGGGGGCACGAGGTCCTCCGCCGCCACGAGCGGCTGCTCCGGTTCCTCTGCGGGCGGCACGGCGGGCGGGCACCCCATCAGCAGGACGGAGAGGCCCACAACCGCAACGATCGCTCCCAGGTATCGGCGAATCCGTCTCATCGCCACACTCCTCTGTATCGTCTTGCGCGGCCCTCTCGGGCCGCCGCACGGCTCAGTCATTCGAGCGCGTGGGAACAGCCTCCTGCCGCTACTTGCCGGCCGCGGCCGCGGCCCCCATGACCATGGGTCCGCCCGGACCGGCCGCGCCGGCCTCTTCGCCGCTGTGCCCTCCGCCGCCGGCGCCGCGCTCTCCGCCCGCCGACGCGAGCCCGGGACCGCCGAAGCCCCCGCCGCCTTCGCCGCCGGGCATGCGCGCTCCACCCGCCGCGGCTCCGCCGCCGGACGATCCAGTCGGGCCGGAGCGCGACCGGTCACGGTAGTAGGGCGGCGAGACGCTGTCGAGCACGGGGCTGCCGTCCTCGTTGTAGCGACGGTCCTCAGGATGGTACGCCGT
>CAZCER010000099.1:0-10834 GCA_964497385.1 uncultured Armatimonadia bacterium
CGCAGACGAAGCTGCAGGTTCAGCACGGCCGCCGCGGCCTGCCCGGCCAGCGACGCGGCGAGCGGGGTGATGGAGTCGGGGAACGCGCCGCTCTCGCCGCCGGGCGGACCCACCAGCTCGAGCACTCCGAGCCCGTGTCCGTCGTCGTCGACGACCGGCACGGCGAGAGCCGGCAGCAGTCCGTCCGCCGGCCAGCAGGGAGCGCCGGGCTCTCTTCGGTCCGCGGACGTTGCGTGCACCGTTCCCGTGTCCCGCACGTGGTGGAGCAGCGCGCATCGGTCCGGGTCGCACACGGCCCCCTCCGGCAGGTCGCCGCGCCTGGTGACCAACCCGAGCGTCGCGTCCTGCCAGAGGTACACGGCGGCCCAGCGCGCTCCCGAAGCCTGCTGAGCGGTCTCGAGAAGCCCTCCCAACCTCCGTGCCAGCTCATCGGAGCGCGGGCTCGCGATCTCCATGGCGCTGACGTCGCCGATCAGCGCGGCCACATCGCGGCCGCGCCCAAGACCGATCAGTTTGTCAGCCGGAGACCGCAACATGTCACACCTCGGCCGACGCCAGGGGAGGGACGCCCGGAGGCGGCCCGAAACCGTGCGGCGCGCCGGGCTCCCCTCCAGCTTCTACCCACTTCGCGCGCAGAAACGGCCACGGAGAGACGGCCAACACGCGCGAGACTTCCTGCCTTCGGCCCGCGCCGGTCGCCGCCCTGAGGTACGCCAGGTAGACCGCCAGAACCGCGGGACTCACCTCATCGACCTCCGCGAACCCAAGCCGCCAGAGCGGCCACCACATCGTCTCGATCGTTTCCATCGCGTCCCGGTAGCACGCGAGCGCCTCGGGCACTCTCCCGAGCGCCTCGAGCGCTTGTCCGGCGCTGTGGTTCGCGCGCCAAAGCAGGTTCCGCGCGCCGTGCCGCTGCGCGGCGGCCGTCGCCTGCAGCGCCGAGGCGAGGGCGTGGTCACGGTCGCCGCGGAGCAGGCGGGCTCGCGCGAGGTGCAGACCCGCCTCGACCGCGAGGCCGTCCATGGACAAGTCCATCGATCGGCTCACCAGGCCGGCCAGCAGCGGCTCGGCCGAGTCCGCTTCGCCCCGCTCGACGGCCAGGCGCCCCGAGAGCAACTGAGCGGCGACCTGGCAGTAAGGGGCGCGCAACGCGTCGGCCACCTCGGCGGCCTCGCGGATCGGCTCCTCGGCTTCGGCGGGTTCACCCGACTCCAGGAGCGCCGCCCCAAGGGCGAGGTTCGCCTGAAGCTCCACATAGCGGGCGCGCAGGTCTCTCGCGCGCGCAAGGGCCGCCCGCGCGCTCGCGGCGGCGGGCCCCATGAGGCCCGCCGCGGTGTTCCATTCCGCCAGCGCCCACTCGGTCGTAGCCTGGCGAAGCGGGTCCTCCGCGAGCGCGGACGCCTGGGCCGCCTGGTTGAGCGCCTGCCATCCGGCCGCCAGGTCGCCCATGCGGGTGCGGGCCAAGCCGCTGTTGATGAGCGCCTCCACGGCTTGGGGGGCGTCGCCGGCGAGTGAGGCGGCGGAGGCCATGCGGTCGGCCTCCAGGCACGCGTCCTCCAGTCTTCCCATGTCGAGGAACACGTTGGTGCGGTTGCCCGCGATGTACGCCTGAACGTAGGCGTGGTCGCGGCGATCGCAGGAGGCGGCGGCGAGCAGTTCCTCGGCCTCGCGAAGGCGCGCCAGGCAGGCCTCATACTCCGCCAGCGCGTGCCGGATCGCGGCGATGCTCACCAGCCCCGTGCAGCGAAGCATCACATCCTCGGAAGACGCGACGATCTCCGCCTCGGCCAAGGCGGCCTCATGCTCACCCAGAAGGTCCAGCGCGTTCAGCAGGCCTTGGCGCGCGCGCTGCTCCGCGTCGGCGTCGCCCCGCTCCCGCGCGAGCGCCATCGCCTGCGCGTAGGCGTCGCGCGCCTCGGCGAACTCCCCGACGCGGCTGTGGCCCACGCCCAGGTAGTACAGCCCATCGAACTCGGCGTCCCGGTCGCCCAGCGCCCGGGCCCGCTCGACCGCGCGGTCGCACACGCCGCGAACGGCGCGCGCGTCCGTCGGCCCCAGCATGGCGCGCGCCAGTTGAATGAGGTCCGACAGATGCTCACGAGCCTCACGCTCGGTGTTCAATGCCACCCGACCTCTCGGAGTCACAGTGGGGTTGGCCGCTTGCTGCGACCTCACGCCGCCTACGCGCCCCGACTATCGAACGCGACGGCGCGCGTCCGGTCAAGCCCTCACGCGCGGAGCAAGCCGATGGGCGGCCGGTTCACGGCCGCCCATCGGCTTGCGGTTCGTCCTCGCTCCGGTCGCGTGACGCACGTGGGGCGCCCCGCTACCGGACGATCCAGATCACGATCGTGTTCGACGTCGCGTTCACCGTCTTCGCGCGAACCAGGACTTTGCCGGTCTCCGCGCCGGCCCGAAGCCTCGGCGCCGTGCCCCAGTAGGTCGGCTCCAGGTGCGCGTCCGTGTCCGTCTCGAGAATCCAGACGATCTCGGAGCCGACGCGGCTTCCCCACGTTGTGGAGAGCCAGATCGACTCGCCCGTGCGGACGTGGTTGCCGCTCGCCCAAATGCCGATGCGAGAACCGGCGCCCGAGTTCCAGACGTCCGGCACCAGCCCGGCCAGGACCTCAATGTCGCTCTCACCCTCCTCCGCGACCTCCAGAGAGATGCGGTTGCCGTCGGCGTTCTGGTCGAAGGTGAGCGTTGAGACGCCGGCCTCGGTGTCCGAGAAGTCAAACCAGCCGTCGCTGCCCGTAGTGGCGCGTTGGGCGTCCCCATCGGGCTCGCCAAGCGTCACGAGCACCCCCGGCCGCGGCGCGTAGCCGCTGTCCCCCGATCGCGTGCTCACATCCACATAGCTAACCGTTCGGCCGGACACTCGTCCGCCGGGAACACTGCCCCCCAGCGTCCGAGACCCCACTTCGTCCGCGGCGCCCACCACGTCACCGCCGCATCCCGCCGCCAACATCGGGGCAAGAAGGCAGGCCATAACCGTGAGGACGCCAACTCCTGTCGTGTGCCTGCGGGCATGCAGCACTGGGAACCAACTCCCTCTCATCGCACTCAGGGCGCGCGGGCGCAACGGCGAGTCCTGGACGTTTCCGCGCCGAGCAATCGCCCACGCCGCCGAGTCAGGCTCCGGCCCGAACCCTCCGGAGACGTCCCTTCCTGGCTCCTGAACCCGCGCGCGAGTCCGGCCGCAACGCACGCCTGCCGCCGCCGGATGGCCCACGGTCCGCCGGACGCCATGCCCCCAACCCTGTGTGCAGGGGGCGGATCGACGTCCACGCATGGGGTCCTTTCCACGTTGGGAGAGTTCCGGAGGCTCATCTCGGGAAACTTCGTCCGCAAAAAGCGCCCCGCGAAGCTCGCGGCGCCCCACCCAATACGTGCGGCGAGCCCCCTGCGGCAGTGGGGGACCGCAGAGGGCTCGCACGAGAGAGGTTGGGTTGCGCGAGAGGCTACTCCGCCTCGGCCGTGGGTTCGCCGGCCGCCGCCCCGCCTCGGGCCCTGCCGCCGCCCGCGCCGCCGGCCGCGCCCGCGCCGCCTCCACCTGGAGGGCCGCCCCATCCGCCGAAAGCGGGGGGCTCCACGAAGACCACCTTGGCCTGGAGTTCGAGCGTCTCGGCGCTGAACTTGTAGAGCGTGCCGCCGGAGACCACGAAGACGCTGCCGTCCTCGATCGCGATCGCCGCATCGCCGCCTCCGCCGAACATCATCGGGCCCATCATCCCACCGCGCATGCCGCGCTGGCCGCCCTGCTGCCCCGCAGCGTCTCCGGGCGGGCCGAACGGGTCGTCCGCCTGCTGAGCCACGGCCACAACCGCTCCCACCACGAGAGCGGCCACCGAGGTCGCGAGGATCGCGAATCGCATCCAATTCCTCTTCCGCATTGCCGGGTTCTCCCTTCCCTGACTGCGAGTGGTCTGCCCGGCATCCGCCGGCGCCAAGTCGGTGGACGCTCAGCCGGCCGGCGTGTTCACTGCCATGCGCTCAGCAAGGGTTTGCGGCGCCGCCCGCGAAGATTCGGGCCGCAAGGAGGTCGATGCACCCAGTGGGCCAACGCGGAGCGGCCGTCGCGCTCGTGAGCCTAGTCCTCGCCGTGGGAGTGCGGGCCAGTGAGAGCGTCTACATAGCCAAGGCGGAATGCCGCCTGTTCTTTGCGTCCGACGGAGAGCTGATCAAAGAGTATCCCTGCGCCACCGGGCGCGGCATGTGCTCCCCCGTCGGCTCCTTCACGATCCAGAACAAACGGCAGAACGGAGGATGGCGCTACACCGGCGGTCAATGGACCTACGTCGGGGGCGCCGCCATCCCCGCGCTCGGACCCCTCTGGATGGGACTCACGACGAGCGCCGGGCGCGGCACGAACTACGGCATCCACGGGAACAACAACGCCGCGAGCATCGGCACCCTAGCGTCCGCCGGGTGCATCCGGATGCACAACAAGCATGTTGACGAGCTGTACGCGGCCGCTCCGGCCGGAACCAAAGTCCGGCTCGCGAACTACCTCACGGATCTGCAGGACGATCTCAAGGCCTTGCACGCCTACAGCGTCGTGTTCGCCGCGGACGACGACGGCGACTACGACCTCCACCTCATCGGCTCCGACGGCCAGGGGCGCAGCCGCCTCCTGGACCTCCCTGGGCACGAACGCTCTCCGGTGTTCTCGCCGGACGGCGCGAGCGTCGCCTTCGTTCACTGGACCGACGGAGTCGGACGTCTCGCGTGCGTGCGCCTCGAAAGCGGCGAGCTGACCGAGTTCGAGCAGATCGACGCGACCGAGTGCGTCGACTGGTCGGAGAGTGGTCTCACCATTCGCGCTTCGGACGGCGCCTCGTGGCGGGTCGACCTCGAGTCGGCCGCCCTGACCGGCGCCGAGCCCTTGGAGCGCCCCGGCGTCTCGGACGACGGCGAGAGCATCGTGCTGACCTCTCCGCGCGGCCGACCGCGGAGCCTCGCCGCCGCGGCCATTCGCCCCCGTCTGCCGGGACCCGCGCGGATGGAGTCGCCGCGGCTCTCCTCCGACGGAGCGCGCTTGGCGTTCTCCTGCCAGGTCGGCAAGCAGCGCGACCTCTTCGCGTGCCGCGCCGACGGGCGTCTGACGCGCAACCTGACCGAATCCGAAGCCAATGAGACCGACCCGGCCTGGTCGCCCATCGCGGTCTACGCCCCCGGCGTCACCCTCCTCAAAGTCGAGACCGCGCCGGCCGGGCTGGAGATCCGACTCCGGCCGGCCGGGTCGAAGCAGGCCGACCCCCCGGGGCGATCCCCGGCGGAGGTGCCGATTGTCAGCGCGAGCGCCGGCGGGAGCGAGTTCGAGGTCATTGTGTCGGAGGGACGGCCCGGCCGCGAGGTCTCGTCGGTCGTTCGGCTCCGGCGCGGGGAGCGCGCAAGCCTGTTCCTCGACTTGAACGCCGCGCCGGCGCCTGACGGCGCGGCGGCCGACGCGGATGCGGAGCAAGCCGATCCCGTCGACAAGTCGCCGCCGGCGCCCCGGCCGCGCGTGCGCTTCTTCGACGCGCTGAGGCGTCTGCTCCCGGAGTTGTAGGCGCGTCCGCGAGGACGCGCGGCTGTTCCGACAGGCCGGCCGGGTGGTAATCTATCGGAGGCCACGTCACGCGGAACAGGGGTGCACGCGGTGGATTTCTCGCCAGGCGAGGTACTGGGACAGTATGAGATCGTGGACGTGCTGGGCCGAGGCGGAATGGGCGTCGTCTACAAGGCGCGCCACCTCGGCCTCGACCGCATGACCGCTCTCAAAATTCTCCACGGAGACCTCGTCACCGATCCCGAGTTCGTGCTGCGCTTCACCCAGGAGGCGCGCCTCTCCGCGAAGCTCCAGCACCCGAACATCGCGACCGTCTACGACTTCGGTCAGGCCGGCAAGCACTACTACATCGCGATGCGGCTCGCGGACGGAGTGCCGCTCAGCAAGCTGCTCAGCGAGCCGGTCCCGCTCGAGATCACATGCTCCGTCGTGAAGCAGATCTGCAACGCGCTCGTCCTCGCCCACGAGGAGGGCGTTGTTCACCGCGACCTCAAGCCCGCGAACATCCTCGTGAACAACGCGGGAGAGGCGGTCCTCACCGACTTCGGGATCGCCAAGTCGGTTCGACAAGAGGGCCTGACCGTCGCCGGCACCCTGGTCGGGACGCCGGAGTACATGTCCCCCGAGCAGGCGCTCGCGAAGCGCGTGGACCATCGGTCCGACCTCTACGCGATCGGCGTCATGCTCTACGAGTCGTGCACCGGCCGACCGCCCTTCTACGAGGAGACCCCCGTCCAGACCGCGATGAAGCACGTGAACGACCCGGTCCCGCTCGTGCGCGACACCGTTCCCGACATTCCGGAGTGGGTGGACGAGGTCGTCCAGAAATGCTGCGCCAAGAACCCCGACGAGCGCTACGCCTCGGCGGCGCAGCTCATCGCCGCTCTGCCCCCGGAGATCGTCCCGCCCGTGGCCATCTACCCCGATGTCATGGCGCGCGCCGGGATGCCCGACTTCGGCTCCACCCTCACCGCGATCCTGCAGGGCTCGCAGGCCGCCGTGAAGGCCATCGAGCGAGAGCCGGACTGGGAGCAGGCGATACGACACGCCCTCGAGCGCGAGGTGACCGTCGCCTGCCTCGACATCGTCGGCTCCCGCCGCATGAAGGCTCCGGGAGCGACCGTGAAGCTCTCGTACCTCTTCGAGAAGGTCCGGCGCTTCATCGACGCCACCTGCGACGAGCACGCCTGCATCGCGAAGTCGTGGTCCGGTGACGGGCTCGCCGCGGTGTTCGAGGACGCCGGCCGCGCCGTCACGGCCATGAAGGCCGTGATCCGCGATCTGGGTTCCTACGAGACCCCCGATCCGAAGCATCCGTTCCGAGTCCGCGTGGGGGTTCACTCGGGCCTCGTGCTGCTTCCGGATTCGAAAGACCTCGGCCGCGTCACAAGCCGCGTTTTCGACGCCGCCGGCCACCTCCAGAAGGAGGCTGGGCCGAACGAGATTCGCGCCTCCGAGGAGGTAGTCAAGAGCGCCGGCCTCCAAGGCGAGTTCGCGCCCCTTGGCCCGCGCGACGACATCTACGCCTACTCGTGGGAGGGCTTGCCGACGGTGGTCACACCGGCCGGCGCCGTCGAACAGCCGTCGGCCCTCAAGATCCCGGTGCGCTCGAGGCCTGCCGCGCCCGCCGGCCAGCACTCACGCCCCTGCCGGACGCCTCTCTACCTCGTCGCGGCCGCTCTGGTCATGCTCGTCGTGGCGACGGGGGGCTACCTCGGTCTCCGTGCATTCCGCGCCTCGCGCGCCGACGCGGAGCCCCCGGGCGCCCCGGCCGGGCTCACGGGCGGGTCGGCCCTGGCCGCCGGCGGCCAGGCCGGGACCGCGCTGCCGGACGGAGGCGAGTCCGCGGGCGTCGGGTCCGAGCCCGGCCCCGAGGCGATTACGCCCGCGGGCGGCGGCGGAGACCCATCGGGCGCCGCGCCTGCGCCCGTCCGGATCGAGGCGCGCGTGAGCGTCGCCGCGCCGGCGGGCGCCTTGGTCGAGGTGGCGGTCTACGACATCGACCGTCAGGTTGTGCTGTCGCGGGAGGCCGATGGAGCGGTGCGGCTCTCGCGGCCGGGCAGATACCAGATCGGCGTGAACTGCGAGCAAGCCACGACAAGCGGCGTGGTCGACGCGTACGTCGTGATCGAGGCGGAGAACGTGAGCGAGTCGCGCCGGGTCGAGGGACTCTATCCGCATCGCGACCACGCCGGCCGCGAGATCTCCAGCCAGGATCGCTGCCAGAAGGTGGTCGGCGCGCTCGTCATCGCCCCCGACGGAAGCATGAGGTGGGAGTAGGGGGCGCGCCGCGGGAGGGAACCGGGCCGGCGGCGCCGAACCAAAGCGCCGCTCCGCGGGACGCCAAGAGCGGGGTGTTGGTCTCAGGATCAAGGGTGGGCGCAATGTGGGCCAGCCTCCAGGGGGATAGCTTTGGCTTCCGGACGAGGCGGACAAAGCGCGGCGCCGACCGCAGGGGCGATCATGCGTGATTGTGCTGGTGGTGGTCGTCGACAGCCCGGACCGGACCCTCGCGGCGGCTGACCGCGCCTTGGTGCGGCGCGCGGCGCGCGGCGATCCCGAGGCGATGCAGCGCCTCGTCGAACGGCATCGTCCTGTCTTGCATGCTGTCGCACGTCGCTACGGACGGTCGGGGGTGGATGAAGAGGATCTCGTCGGTGAGGTCGCCGTGACGCTCCTGGCCGACGACCGCCGCCTCTTGCGCGAGTACGAACCGCGTCGTCCGTTCGCCGCCCTGGTGTTCACCATCGGTCTCCGAACGGCGCGGCGCATGGCCGACAGGGCGGCCAGGGAGCAACCGGCCGCCGTGCGCGACCTGCCCGAGGAGTTCGAGCCCTGCCTCGTGCTCCGCTCGCCCGCCTCGCCGGAGGCCGATCTCCTGCGCAATGAGGACCGTCGCGCCGTTCGTGAGGCGTTTACACGTCTGAGCGAACGGGATCGCCGCGTTCTTGTCCTGCGGTGCGTGGCCGAGTTGCCGTATCGCGACGTCGCCGGCGTCCTCGGCGTCGCCGAGGGGACGGCCCGCAAACGCGTTTTCGACGCATTGCGAAGGCTGCGGGGAATCCTCGAGGAGCGCGCGCCGCAGGTGTTCGAACAACTCGGCTCCGGCGAGACGCAGGCGCGCCCCGACGGCGGGGGGAGGCGGCGACGTGGAGAAGCATGAGTCCGAGGTCGCGCCTTGCTACAAGCTGGAACAGATTGGACGCGCCCTCGGCGGGGAACTGCCGCCGGAGGAACTGGCTCGGGTTCTCCGCGACGCCGAGCGCGACCCGGAGACCGCCGCTTCGCTCGCGACGCTGGCGCGGTTGGCCGGCGCGCTCCCGGCAAGCCTCTCCGAAGCCGCCGCGTCCACGCCGTGCCTGACGGAAGCCGAGGCCCTGCGCTACGTGTGTCGACGAGCGACTTCCGCCGAGATGAGCCGGATCGAGACACACCTTGCGGCCTGTCCGCATTGCGCGCGGCTTCTGCGCGATGTCGTGCGCACGCTTGAGTTCTACGAGCAGTACGTCGTGCAGTCCGGAGCGAGCGTGCGCTGCCCGCATTGCGGGCGCGCGAACCCCGCCTCGGCTTCACGATGCTACGGGTGCCACGCGAAGCTGCGCCTGTCGTGGGTCCTGACGATAGGCGCCGGACTCATCGGCGGGCTGATGCTCGGACTGGCCGCCGCGGCGCCGGTGCTTGCCCGCGTCGCCCCCGACGCTTGGGCGGAACTCCGTTCCGGGCTTGGCGAGTGGCGTGCGGCGCTCTACGCGCTGCCCGTCGTGGGCGCCGGGCTGGCTGCGCCGTTGGCGCGGCGGCTCTGGCGCTGTCGTCGGGATCGAGGGGGAGCATGAGGCGGGCCGGGCATATGGGGGCCATGATCGGCGTCGCCCTCTTCGTGGGGGCCGCCGTCGTGTCGCTGGTCGCCCAGTGGGGCGTCGGTCGCCAGAGTGAGCTTCGCCAGCGCCTGTGCGCGGCCAACCTGCGCGACATTCACCATGGGCTGGGCCTGTACGTCGCCGACTGGGGAAGCTTCAGCGGAACCTCGATGGGCAACTGGGCCCCTCCTCCCACGCTCTCGGCCCCCGGAGGCGCGGGAGACGCGTCGAACGCCCGGCTGTTGCCCTACGTTCGCGACGCGAGCGTGTTCCGATGCCCGGAGACCGAGGGTCCTGGCGGCGGATACGCCCTGAACTTCGTGGCTCTGCACATCGGCTTCGGAGCGGGAAACGACATCCCGAAGCATCTCGAGGACGTCTACCAGGAGTCGATCCTGGCCTGTGAGGTGGACCCCGCGCGCCCGCTCCGCTTCGGGGACGAGATTCTCTACACCGCGGAGATCGGTTGCTTGTCCGCACGGCACGGCGGCGGGCAGAACGTGTTGCTCTACGACGGCAGCGTTCGGTTCGTGCGGGACGCGGCCCGGCTGGGCTGGCCGGAAGGCGAGTTGGCGCACCTCTGGGAACGGTACCGCCCGGGCCGCGAGGCCGGTGTGGGCGTCTTCGATCACTGGATTGTCTGCCGGGTCTCGCCCGAAGCGCGCGCCGCCTTCAGACGCGACCGCGAGGCTCGAGCGGGCCTCTCCGAGGAGGCCGCCGCAGCCGCGGCAGGCCCTTCCGTGGTTTGCGCCGGGGGCCCCGGCAGGCGCGTGCTCGTGGTCGGCGCGGTCTGGCCGAGCGGAGAGGGCGACGAATGGCCCGGGGTTGCCATGCTGTCCGCGGGCCCCGATTCATGGGTGCTGGTCCAGCTCGTGCAGGCCGATGGAAAGGCCTATGCGAGTGGTCTCTGGCGAGGAGATGTTCCTTTCCCAACCGGCGCGGGATGGCGCTCGGATCCCGCCGTCGGACCCGTCGTACTCGAGGCCCACGAGCCCCGTCAGGCGGTCGACGGCAAGAGACTCCTCCTCGACGGACGTCTTGAGATCTCCGCGGGCGACCTCTACGTGACCCCGGTCGGCTTCGCTGACGCGCTCCGCGTGACCGACGTCGGCGACGTGGTCGCATTCGAGAAGAGCCGCTCTTGGGACGAGTGGTTCACGGTCACCCGACGCGGCCCATCGGGCGACGCGCCGTCGCGCCTCAGTACGATGGGCGGAGCGGTTTCGCCTCAGCGCTGATCGTCCGTCCGAAGCGCCTCCCCCTCCCCGCGCAACTTCATCTCCCCAACCTGGTAACGAACTCGCCTCCCGACGCATGTAGAGAGTGTGCGGTCGTGAGCGGACGGGCTTACCGAGACGACGCGGGCAGGCGGCGGTTCGGAGGGCTCGGTGCGAACGCCGCCGGTTCGTGGGGCGCTCGCCCGCGC
>CAZCER010000100.1:0-5571 GCA_964497385.1 uncultured Armatimonadia bacterium
GCTCGGTTAGGTTGCTGTCGTGCACGCCGATGAACAACTCGCCGACCTTGGGTACATCGTGAGTCCAACGGCTCCCGACGACGAGGCGGCGCGTCGGGAACCTCACCGCGTAGAACGCTTTGAGGAGCGCTTCAGCCATGCCGTTGGCGTCGGCCCCGTCGGCCACACCCACCACGGAGCGGAGCGGATCGAGTGTGAGCAGCGTCCCCTCGGGGGGGCCTTCGATCACGAAAGTCTCGCCGCCCATCAGGCTGCGCAGGTCGGAAAGCACCGCGCGGACAAGCGGCCTGCCCTCCTCGTCGGATCCCGCCGCCGTGAGTTCCAGGAGACCCGCGCCGTCGAGGTGCTTCTCGCCAAAGAAGGGGATGTCCATGTCAAACGTCCAGGTGAGCTGGTAGGCGAGTACGGAGTCTTCCGCGGGGCGGTAGCGCAGCTCGGCCTTCTCGTCATCGGAGCCGAACCCGGCCCGCACGGCCGGACCGGCGGCTTGGGCCGACGGCGCGTCTTGGGCGCGGGCCGGTAGCGCCTGAAGCGCCAGAACACAGGCTGCCGTAAGCAAAAACGCTGGAAACCTCACGCCAAACACTCCTTGCGGGTCCACAGGCTCTTCTCCGCCATTATAGCAGTTGTCGCGCGGGCCCCGGCGGCGGCAGGATTGGGCCTTCGGGGGCCCGAACCACCCCAGACCTGGCATCGGTTCCGGGCGCGTTCCTCTCGCCCTCGTCCCACACCGCGACCGCGAGGCGGCCGGGAGTCGCCAGGCTCTCTGGAGGCGTCGTATGGCTGAAGAGCAGGTCTTGCACGTCGTTTCACACACACACTGGGACCGCGAGTGGTACGACACGCAGCAGGTGATGCGCGTTCGCCTCGTGGATCTGATCGACCGGGTTCTCGCGCTGCTGGACCGCGACCCGGAGTTCCGCGCGTTCCATCTCGACGGTCAGACGATCGCTCTCGACGACTACCTGGAGATCCGACCCGAGAACGCGGGCCGCGTCCGGGCCCTGATCGGCGAGGGGCGCCTGCTGCTCGGGCCCTGGTACGTCCTGAACGACGAGTTTCTCACTAGCGGCGAGAGCACGGTGCGGAACCTGCGGATCGGGTCGGCCGCGGCCGAATCATGGGGAGCGTGCATGCCGCTCGGACACCTCCCCGACCAGTTCGGCAACATCGGCCAGATGCCGCAGATCCTGCGCGGGTTCGGGATCGACGCCGCGCTCTTCGGGCGCGGGAAGCAGCTCCAGGAAGGCGAGAAGTGCGAGTTCACCTGGGAGGCCCCTGACGGTTCCAAGGTCCTCGCCGTGCTCATGGCCTTCTGGTACAACAACGCACAGCGCTTCCCCGAGGACCCCGAGGAGGCCCTGCGCTTCACCGAGCGGGCGCGCGACCAACTGGCCCCGGTCTGCCATGCTCCGCACCTGCTGTTGATGAACGGCGTCGACCACCTGGAGGCGCAGGACAATCTCTCGCCGATCCTCGCGGCCGTGCGGCAGCGGCTTCCGGAGGGGGTCGAGCTGCGCCACTCGACGCTCCTCGAGTACTTCGCGTGCGTGCGGGAGGCGCTGGCGGGCGTGGAACTCGACACCGTCCGCGGTGAACTCCGCGAAGACCGCCACCGACAGATCCTCGCGGGGACGCTCTCGACGCGGATGCACCTGAAGCAGGCCAACGACCTCTGCCAACGGCTGCTGGAACGCATCACGGAACCTCTCGCCGCGCTCGCTCACGCGTGTGGAGCCGCGCACCCCCATGCGCTCCTTGAGTACGCCTGGAAGCTCCTGATGCAGAACCATCCGCACGACTCGATCTGCGGGTGCTCCACGGACGCGGTGCATCTGGACATGGAGCCGCGTTTCCGGCAGGTGCAGCAGATAGGCCGGATGCTCGCCGACCGCGCGCTCGCGACGATCGCCGAGAACACGGACACGACGAGCGCGCCGGAGGGCGCCATCCCCGTCGTCCTCGTGAACACGCTCCCGTGGCGCCGCACCGACGTCGCGGAGGTGACGCTCGACTTCCCCGCCGCTTCGGCGCCGCGGAGCCTCGCGCTGAAGGATGAGACCGGCGCTCCGGTTGCGTTCACGCTTCTCTCCCGGCTCGACACCGTCCGGCGCGACGTGTGCCCCACCGAACTCCCGAAGGCCGTGCCCGTTCGGCGATTCCGCCTGGCGGTGGCCGCCAAAGAGGTCCCGGCTTGCGGCCTGCGAGTGCTTTCGGCGATTCCGTCCGACGAGCCGCGTTCGCGGCGCGAGTCGCTGATCGAGCGGGGCATGACGCTCCGGAACGAGTATCTCAAGGTCGCCGTCGAGCCGAACGGATCGCTCACGGTCACCGACCTCGTCGCCGGCGCGACGTACGCCGGACTGAACGTCTTCGAGGACGGCGGCGACGTGGGTGATGAGTACAACTACGTCGCGCCGACGCCGGACCGCGTCGTCACCACGCTCGGGTGGGCGCCGACGATCCAGATCATCGAGGACGGTCCCGCGCGCGCAAGCGTGGAGATCACGGGGGATCTGCCGCTTCCCGCCTCGTCGGATCCGACCGGTCGGAGCCGCCAGAACGTCGTCTGCACGATTCGGAGCGTCGTCAGTCTCTGCGCCGGCGTTCCGCGCCTCGAGATCCGGACGACCGTCACGAACTGGGCTGAGGACCATCGCCTGCGCGTGGTCTTCCCGACGGACATCGACGCCAAGACGGTCGTGTCCGAGGGCCAGTTCGACTTCATCGAACGACCCCTTCAGCCGCCTGCCGACTGGCCGAATCCAGCGACCACGCAGCCGCAGCAGGGCTTCGCCGCGATCGGAAACGGTCACCGAGGGCTCTGCATCGTGAACGAGGGACTGCCGGAGTTCGAGGCGCTGGATGACGGGCGCGGCACGCTCGCGCTCACGCTCATGCGCTGCGTTGGCGTGCTGTCCGGCGGCGGCGACTGCCGCGGCGTGGACTACACCCCGGGCGCGCAGATGCTCGGCCAGTTCACCTTCGGTTACGGGATAGCTCCGTACGCGGGCGCGCTCATTGCGTCGGAGGCCCACCGTCAGGCGCACCAACAGCGGACGCCGCTGCAGTCCGTGCAGACGACGGCGCATCCCGGTCTCCTCGCGCCTCGGACCCCGCTCCTCAGCCTCGAGCCGGAGGCGTTGGTTCCCACGGCGACGTACGTCACCGGAGCGGGCGGCGTCGTCGTGCGCTTCTTTAACCCTACCGACGCGGTGGTCGAAGGTACCCTCCGCGTCGAGGCGCGCCTCTCCGAAGCGCATCGCGTCGATCTCAGAGACCGGCCGGTTGGGGCGCTCCCCACAGCGGATGGCGGCCGCGTGACGCTCGAGGTGAAGCCGCGAGAGATCGTCTCCGTGTTGCTCAAGCCCGTGCGGGACGGGGGCGCCGAATGAGCCTCGACGATCTCCGAGCCCGCATCAACAACCTTGACGCGGACATCGTCCGCCTGCTGAACGAGCGCGCCCGGATCGCGCTCGAGGTGCGTGAGCAGAAGCGCGACAGCGAGGGGAACCTCGGTGCGACCTACGTCCCCGGCCGCGAGCGCGAGGTGCTCGAGCGCGTGATGGCGGCCAGCGGGGGCGACATGCCGAACGAGTCGCTCGTCGCGATCTACCGCGAGATCATCTCCGCCACGCGCGAACTCCAGCGCCAGCACGTTGTGGCGTTCTTCGGGGCGGAGGCCAGCTTCACGCACGCGGCGGCCCTGCTGCACTTCGGCCAGCAGTGCGAGTTCACGCCGTACGCGGACATCCAGGAGATCTTCTCCGCGGTCGAACGCTCCGCCGCGCACTACGGAGTCGTGCCGATCGAGAACTCCACGGAGGGCGTCATCCCGGCGACGCTCGATCAGTTCGTGAACTCGCCCATCCGGATCGTCGCGGAGACCTACATGGAGATCCACCACTGCCTGCTGGCCCGCTGCGCGCTGGAGGAGATCGAGCGCGTCTACAGCCACCCGCAGCCCATCGCGCAGAGCCAGGGCTGGCTGCGCCGGCATCTGCCCAAAGCGGAGATCGTCGAGGTGACCTCTTCCGCGCACGGGGCGCGCAAGGCGGCCGAGGATCCGCACAGCGCCGCCGTGGCGACGAAGCTCGCCGCCGACCTCTATGACCTCACCATCCTCGAGGAGCGGATCGAGGACTACACCATCAACCGGACGCGCTTCTGGGTGCTCGGGAAGGAGTGTCCGGTCGCGACCGAGAGAAGCAAGACCTCGCTCCTCTTCTCCGCGCGACACGAGGCCGGTTCGCTCTACCGGGCGCTGCGCGCATTCTCGGACCACGAGATCAGCCTGACCATGATCCAGAGCCGTCCCACCAAACACACGGCCTGGGAGTACGTCTTCTTCATCGACTTCTTGGGCCATCCGGAGCAGCCGGGCGTGCGGCACGCGTTGCGGGAACTGGAAGCGAACTCCATCTTCCTCCGCGTGCTTGGCTCGTATCCGGAATCGCTGTGAGGCGCGGGAGCGCCCTGGAGTCCGAAAGGAGCAATGCCTTGCGTCGCATCGCCCTGCTGCTCGTGGCGTTCAGCGTCGTCGCTCTCGCCGCGCAGGCCCAGCCTGCGTTCGAGCCGACTTGGGAGTCCCTGAACGCGCGTGAGACGCCGGACTGGTTCCGAGACGCGAAGTTCGGGATCTTCATCCACTGGGGCGTCTACAGCGTCCCGGCTTACTGCCACACGAGCACCTACGCCGAGTGGTACTACTGGTGGCTGAAGACCAACTCGCACGACGGGTTCGTCACCACCTTCCACGAGAAGAACTACGGCGCGGACTTCCAGTACCGCGAGTTCGCCCCGATGTTCCGCGCGGAACTCTACGAGCCCGCCGAGTGGGCCAAGCTGTTCAAGCGCTCGGGAGCGAAGTACGTGGTGCTGGTCTCGAAGCACCACGACGGCTTCGCGCTCTGGCCAAGCAAGGAGGCGACGGCCGCGCGCGGCTACGCCTGGAACGCCATGGAGGCCGGTCCGCGCCGCGACCTCCTCGGCGAACTCACCGACGCCGTGCGCGCCGAGGGCCTCAAGATGGGCTACTACTACTCCTTCATGGAGTGGGAGAACCCCATCTACGACGCGGACCCGGCGCGCTACGTCGAGGAGGTCATGATCCCCGAGGTCAAGGACCTAGTCACGACGTACAAGCCCGACGTGTTCTGGCCCGACGGCGAGTGGGACCACCCCGACACGCTCTGGCGCAGCCCCGAGGTGCTCGCCTGGATCTACAACAACTGCGCGAATCCCGACGAGATCGTCGTGAACGACCGGTGGGGCAAAGACCTGCGGGGGCGGGTGGGGGACTTTTACACCACCGAGTACGGGCACGTGCCGTGGGCGGGAACCGGTACCGCCGACGCCTCGAAGCCGTTCGAGGAGTGCCGAGGCACGGGGCATAGCTTCGCCTACAACCGGATCGAGGACTACGACCACTACCAGAGCCGCCAGGATCTGGTGCGGCTTCTCATCGACCTCGTCAGCCAGGGCGGGAACCTGCTCCTGAACCTGGGCCCCTCAGCGGACGGCCGCATCCCGGTGATCATGCAGGACCGCATCATCGCGATCGGCGACTGG
>CAZCER010000100.1:5581-8904 GCA_964497385.1 uncultured Armatimonadia bacterium
CGCGCGGGATGTCTCACCAACCTGCCGTGGGGCCGGACGACGACCAAAGGAAACACGGTCTACCTGCATGTCTTCGATTGGCCCAGGGACAACGTGCTGCGGGTGGACGGTCTGATGACTCCCGTGACCCGCGCCTATCCGCTCCATGAGGAAGGGCGCCCCGATCTCACGGTCAGGGGGAGCGGGACCGGCGCTCTGGAGATCGACCTTCTCGGGCATCACCCGTTCGAGCACGCGAGCGTGATCGCGCTCGAACTCGCCGGAGAGCCCGTGGTGGACCTTCGGGTGCGACCCTCCGCGGACGGCTCGCTGACCCTCCCGGCCGAGCGCGCCGCGCTCACGGGCGGTGTAAGACTGGAGGCCGGGCCTGACGCCGGAGGGGCGGAGTCGACGAACATCGGCTTCTGGGGCTCGACCGACGACATCGCGTCCTGGGAAGCGGCCCTCACGCCCGGCGTGACCTACCAGATCGAACTCGATTACGCGTGCCTCCCCGGGGAGGAAGGCTCGACGTTCGTCGTGCGGATCGGCGACAAGGAGATCCACGGAACGGTGACCGCGCCGACGGCCGGCTGGAGGGACTTCACAACCGTCGCGATCGGAGAGATCGAAGCGGGTGAAGTCGAGTCGGCCACTGTGTCGGTGCAGGCGCTCAGCATCCCCGAGGGGCGCCATCTCATGAACCTTCGCGCGATCCGTCTCGCGCCTGTTATCCGGTAGTCCGAGGGAGGACCAACATGCCGTTATGCGTGGCGCCCCGCGTCCTGAGCTTCCCGGCGCTCGCTCTCTGCGTCCTGTTCTGCCTGGCGTTCTGCGCCGTCGCGAGTCCCCTGGGCGACGCCTGCGCTCGGTTCGAGGGCCTCGACTACGACCGCGACGGAACGCCGGAGATCGAATTGCTGCGGCCCGCGATCGGCGCGTCCGCGGATGCGCGTGGCGCGGCGCGCGGGCTGGTCCTGCTCGTCATCGAGGAGCGCCTGTTGAGGGCCTCGCGCTCCGGGGCGGACCTGCGCGGGCTCCTGCGGCGTTACGCCCGCGACCTGGCGTCCGAGGGATTGGACGTTGAGAGCGCGGCGGTCCGACTCTACGCTGGGCCCAGGCACCAAGACGGCCTCACGCTGCTCGCGCTCAGGGAGTTCGTCCGCTCCGTCTACGCGGATCGGCCGGACCTGCGCGGCGTGGTGCTGATCGGGCGGTTTCCCGACGCGCTTCTGGTGCGTCAGTTCAACTGGTGGAAGCGCGATCCCATCACCCTCAACCAGGGCAAGCTCAACGAGGTCGCCTACGGGGGCGAGGGCGTCGACTACCTCCGCTCGTGTCCGGAGGTCGTGGCCACGCGGGCGGACATCGTGCTCGGCGATCTCGATGGCCGGTGGGAGAACGTCTACCGGCGGGAGCGCATGAGCCTCCCCTATGCGCTCGCCGCGTTTCCCGGCGGCCCGGGGACCCTCGCCGAGGGCCCGGAAGCCGTGGAGACCGGGGCGCTTGCCTTCGAGGACATGTTCCTCGTGAACGACGGGCAGTACCGACTCGAACTCAGCCCAAGCGGCAAGCTGCTCCTCACTCTCCTGCCGGAACCGAACACGGAGTGCTCCGCCGCCGATCGCGCCCTTCCAAACCCTATGGCGCGCCCGGAGATCTGGGTCTCGCGCCTCGATGCGAGCCACGCCTCCGTCGCGCCGAACCCCGCCGTGCGGGGAACTGACGGGCGCGGCCTGCTCGATGAGGCCGGCAAGCCCCAGGCCGTCGACTTCGCCGATGAAGCGTCCGTGCCCCCGGCGCACACCCTCTGGGCGGCCGACGAGGCGACCGAGCGCGCGATGCTCGCGGACTGGCTCGAGCGCCGCCACCGGTTCCGGCTCGGGGACTATGCGTACGCTCGCAAGCCGGCCTCCGTCGGCACAGGATGGGGCTCGGCTCTGCCGGCGATCAAGGAGGCGTTTCCCGAGTGGTCGTCGTTCGCCGAAGAGGGCTATGAGGTCGTGCGCGAGGACGTGAACCTCCGCGAGGTCGTCGACTGGCTCCGTCGTCCGGCCGTCATCCGGTCGATGAAGGCGCATGGCGACCCGTGGGGATGCAGTTGGGCCGAGGCCCCGAGCGTCCCCGACCTCGAGGCCGCGGTCGGCTCGACCCTGTACGCGTGGAAGCGCGACGGGGCGCGACTGACGCCGTCCCTGGGCGCAACCCCGGGCAAGCTCGACTTCGCGATCACGCGGAGCCTCTACGAGTCCGGAAACGCGCCGGAGGCGCCGTCGGTCTGGCTCTACACGGCGTGCGAGGGAACCGCCCCGCAGGGCGGGGCCGAAACGCCCTACACGCACCCGCAGTACGGCTTCTGGCAGGGCGCCGAGTGCCTCGTCTTCCACCTCCGCGGCCTGTCGCTGATCGGCCGGTCGAAGGTGTTCTACGATGAGCCCGGCGACACGTGGGGCGTTCTCGGGCGCGGCGGCGGCATGGGCGACGTATGGAGCAGCTACTTCGAATCCGAGTCCCAAGACGGGTCCCTCTTCACCGACAACGGGATCGGCCGCAAGCGAGCCTACTTCTGGTGCGTGCTGGGCGATGGGTCCGCGCGCGTCCTGAGCCCGTAGGAGGCGTTTTCGGGCGCGTGCGCGCGGGTAGGTGTAGGTCATGACCGATCATGCCACGACGCGTCGCTCGGCCCTCAGGCAGCGCATGCTGCGAAGCCTGCAGATGGCTTTCGCTTGCGCGGTCCTCGTCTGCGCCGTGTTCTGGCGCTGGCCGTCCGCTTTCTCCGCGATCGAGCAGGTGGCTTACGATTCCGCGAACCAGCTTCGTCCGAACCCGCCCGCTGCGGCCGACCTGATTCTCGTCGAGATCGACGATGTGAGCCTCGACCCCTCGAACCTCGGACGCTTCCCTTGGTCGCGGGCCGTCTATGCGCGCATTCTCACGGGCCTGCGCGAGGCCCGGGCGGTGGGCCTGGACGTGCTGCTTCTGGAGCCGGATGAGGACGACGCCGCCGGCGAAGCGGAACTCGCCGCGGCCCTCCGCGACCTGGGCGTGGTGGTTCTCCCCGCGAGCATCGCGACCGATCGCGTGATCAGCTCCGACGCCATGGAGAGGCAGGAGGCGCTCGCACGGAAGCTTGCCAGCGCCCGTGGCGTGTGGACCGAGCCGCCGAGCGACCCGGGTCGCTTCCAGGCGCCGCTTGCGCCGTTCACGGCGGCGGCGGCCGGCGTCGGCTACGCGAATCTGGTTGAGGACGATGACGGCAAGTACCGCCGCCTGCGGCCCGCCCACGCCGCGGCCGACGGCCTCATCTATCCGAACTTCGCCGTGGAGGTCGCGCGCGTAGCCGA
>CAZCER010000100.1:8914-10833 GCA_964497385.1 uncultured Armatimonadia bacterium
TCTCCCGAGGACTACTCCGCCGCGCTGCCGGAGCGACTGGGAACGAGCGGCCTTCCGCTCGATGGAGGCGATCTCTGGATCCAGTACTCGGGGCCTGCGGGGACGATCGAGCGCGTGAGCGCCTACGCCGTGCATTCGGGCGAGGTCCCGCCTGAGAGATTCGCGGGAAAAGTCGTCCTCGTGGGCGCGACGGCGGCCGGTCTGTACGACATCCGGCCCGCTCCCTATCGCGGCAGGGGCGGCCAGATGTTCGGCGTCGAGACCAACGCGAACATCGTGAACACCCTTCTTGGCGGCCTCTCCCTGCGCGGCGAGCCCGCCGCCTCGATCCATGTCAGCCTGCTGGCGCTGGGGCTCTTCGCCGGCTGTCTCGCTTGGTGGCGTCGCGTGCTTGCCGGGACGCTCGCGGTGGTGGGGCTCGGGCTTCTCGTGCTCGCGGTCTACGCGCTCTGCTTCTGGTACGGCGGCCTGATCCTAGCGATCGGCCCCCGGGCGGTCGCGATCGTCCTGTGCCTCGGTGTGTGTCTGGGCGACCGGCTCCTGGTGGAGGCCCGCCTCCGCGAGCGGATGATCGACGTCTTCGCTTCGTACGTCTCGACCGAGGTCGCGGAGCACCTCGCGAGCAATCCGGACGACATCTCGCTTGGCGGCGCACGTCGGGAGATCACGGTCATGTTCACCGATGTCCGCGGCTTCACAACCATCTCGGAGAGCATGGACCCGCAGACTCTGGTCGAGCAGATGACCGAGTATTTCAACACCATGGTCGGAGCGGTCTTCCGCTTCGACGGGCTCGTCGACAAGTTCATCGGCGACGGAATCATGGCTCTGTACGGCTGCTTCGGCGAGGAAACGGAAGGGCACGCGCGCAAAGCCGTGCTCTCCGCGGCGGCGATGCGCGAGTTGCTCCCGCAGCTCAACGCGCGCTGGGCCGCCGAGGGACGCCCGATCTTTCGCGTCGGGATCGGGATCCACACGGGGCCGGCCATTGTCGGCAACATGGGCGCTGACAGAAAGTGGGCCTTCACGGCGGCGGGCGACACGGTGAACGTCGCGAGTCGCATCGCGGACCTCTGCAAGAGCCACCAGGACCGCTGGGAGACGACGATTCTCGTCAGCGAAGATGTGGCCCTGGAGTGCGTGGAACTAGCGAATATGGAGCGAATGGGTAAAGTGGAAATACGGGGACGGCACGAGTCCGTGGGGATCCATGCGGTCCTGAGTCTGCGAGGACGGGAGGCTGTCGATGCCGACAACCAGGGAGCGGAAGAAGCGCAGGAACGCGGAGCCGCAGAGCAACACGCAGATCCTGCGTGACGCGATCGCCGATCTGGCGGGCGATCAGGAGAAGAGCCGACGCCGCCAGGAGAAGTACGACCGCAAGCAAGCTCGGCGCGGGCGCTTTGCGTGGCTGGATCGGCGCATCTTGGCGGTGCTCGGCCTCGCGCTGTTGGTTCTCATTGGCGACGGGATTCGGCGCGAGAACGCGGAGTTCTCCGCTCGAGTTCTCTCGTGTTCGGGGAGCGTGACCGTCGCCGCCGCCGATGGATCGTCCGGCGCGGCGGAGGTCGGCGCCAAGGTTGCCGCCGGCTCGCGCGTCGTCGCGGGCCCCAACTCCAAAGCGACCCTCGAACTGCACGACGGAAGCCGCGTCATCGTGACGGCGGACTCGGAACTGCGGGTCGTCGGTCTTGACTACAACCGAGCGGGCTACCGCGACCACGCTTTCCGCGTCGAACAGGGCGCCGTCATGGCGTCTGTCGGAGACCGTTTCGGGGCGGACTCCGAGCTGGCCGTCGGAACGCCCGGAGCGGTGGCTTCCGTGCGCGGCACGACTCTGTTCGTCCGCTACGACCCGGCCGCGGGAGCCTCCTACGCGGGCTGCAAGGAGGGCGCTGTCCGACTCACCCGCAACGGCC
>CAZCER010000101.1:0-10793 GCA_964497385.1 uncultured Armatimonadia bacterium
CGCGCTCGGCCCACGGGGCGCGAGCGCGTCGGCCAGGGCCGTCGGATCGGAGGCTCGCAACACCTCAGTCATGCGTCGAATCCCTCTCCGCCAGGACTTTCCGAGGCAGCAGCCGCCCGTGCCCCGACTCGCCCACTCCAAGGAATCCGGACGGACCGGACACGCGGACCTCGCCCGTCGCGGCGCTTGCGCGCGCCAGCATGTTGCCGTTCAAGAAGCGCCGCGCGTCCTCCTCGTCCAGCGTGACCTCCGGAAGATGCGCCACGAGCGACTCCGGAGGGAGCAGCGCCCCCGTCGCGAAGGCTCGCCCTCCGCCCGCGATGGCCTCGAGCGTCGCCGCGCCGTCCACCTCGACCGCTCCGATGCGGGTGCGCCTGAGCGCGTCCAGCGAACCCGGAACTCCGAGCTTCGCCGCCAGAGCGTGCGCGAGCGAGCGCACGTAGGTTCCGCTCGAGCAGGAGACGCGCATCGGAACGCGGACCCGGCCGTCCGGGTCCGCCCGGGCCGGCGCCAGGGCCACGAGTTCGTCGATCCGCGAGGGGCGCGGCGCACGCTCGACCTCCCGCCCTTGGCGGGCCAGTCGGTAGAGCCGCTCGCCCTCATGATGGATCGCGGAGACCATCGGTGGAATCAGCTCGATATCACCCGTCAACGAGGCGATGGCCGCCTTTAGCGTCGAGTCGTCCGGAACCGACGCGGTCTCCTCCCGCGTCACCACGCCCGCTTGGTCGAGGGTGTCCGTCTCCACTCCGAGCACGAGCGTGAAGGTGTAGGTCTTGTCGCGCCCAAGCGCGTAGGACTGGAGTCGGGTCGCCGCCCCGAGTAGGACGATGAGGAGGCCGGTTGCGGGGGGATCGAGCGTTCCGGCGTGCCCCACCCTCCTCTGGCCCACCGCGCGGCGGACGACGGCGACCACGTCGTGAGACGTCGGCCCTTCCGGCTTGTCGACGCGGAGCACGCCGGTGAGCGCCGGCGCGGAAACGGCTCGGGCGGACCTTTCCATGCGGACTATGCGCCTCCGCCGCTTGGCTCACACGGCCCCAGCAGTTCGCGGGCCGCGGTGAGCAGGCGTTCGGCGACGCTCACCGCGTCGCCGGGGATCTCGCAGCCGGCCGCGCGCTCGTGGCCTCCGCCGCCGAAGCGGGAAGCGAACTCCGCCACGTTCGGACCGCCGTTGCGCGTCCGAAGGCTCACTTTCGAGGTCCCGTCCTTGAGTTCGACGATCAGACACGCGAGGCGAGAGCCCGCGATCGCGCGCACCTCGTCGATGATCCCGTCGGTGTCCGAGCCGACCGCGCCTATGTCGGCAAGGTCGGACTGGAGCACCGTCGTCCACGCGATGCCGTACTCCGCGTCCAGCCGCGCGCGCTCCATGGCGCGCCCGCGGAGCCGAGCCCGCTCGAGGCTTCGCGTCTCGAAGAGCGCCCGCGCGACGCGCTCCGGGTCGGCGCCGGCCTCGACCAGCCGCGCCGCGTTCCGAAACGCCGCCGGCGTCGCGTTCGACTGCGCGAACCGGCCCGTGTCGTACACGTGGCCGGCGAGCAAGCACGTGGCCAACTCCTCCGTCAGCTCGCAGCCCATGACGTCCACCAGCAGTTCCAGCACGAGGTCGGCGGTGCAGGGAGCGGCCGGGTCGATGCAGCGTACATCGCCGAACGCGTGGATGCCCTCATGGTGGTCGATGTCGATCACGAACCCGGTCGCCTCGAGGAGAGCGCCGACCGAACCCGTTCGGGCCAGCCCGTCGCAGTCGAGAGCCACGCCCGCGTCGTAGCTCGCCGCGGGCGCCGTGTCGGGAAGCTCGCGGACGATGGCCTCCATCCCGGGGAGGAACGCATACTGGGCGGCGACCGGGTCGCTCGTGACGGCGACGACCTCCTTGCCGAGTTGGATCAGGCCGTTGCGAAACGCCAGCAGCGAGCCCACGGCGTCGCCGTCGGGACGGATGTGACATGTCGCAAGAAAGCGGCGGCGCTCGTGAATCACCGTCGCGACGCGCTCGAGCGCCTCACGCCGACTCATCGTCGCCGTCCTCTCCTTCCTCATCCGCGTCGTCGCTCTCGTCGTCATCCCGGTCCGCTTCCCGGGCTTCGTCCGCGGGGGCGGCGTCACCTCGGACTCGACGCTCCTCGTCCAGTTCATGAAGGATGCGCGCGATGCGCTCGGCGTGCTCCGGTCCGTGGTCGCGGATGAAGACGAGGTCGGGCAGATACTTGAGTTCCACCCGCTCGCCCAGGGCGCGCTTGATGAAGCCCGCCGCGCTCTCCAGACCGCGGAAGACGTCCGCTGCTTCCTCCTCGCTCGCGGCGAGGACGCTCACGCGCACGCGCGCGTGCCGGAGGTCGGGTGAGGGCTCGGCGGAGGTAAGCGTCACCATGCGCACGCGCGGATCCTTGACGTCAAAGCGCAGCACGTCGCTCAGCGCCTCCTTGAGGAGCTTTGCGACGCTGCGCTGTCTGCGAGTCACGAACGTTGCCCCTCTCCCGCGTCGGTGACGGCGCTCAGAGCCAGTCCACTTCGGCCCGAAGCACCTCGACGTCGAGACGCCCCTCGACGAGGCGTCGGGCGTTGCCGAGAACGGACTCCACGTGCGAGCGCGCGTTCGAGACGCACACCACCGCGATCCGAGCCCGCCTCCAGACGTCGTTGTCGCCGACCTCGGCGGCCGAAACGTTGAAGTCGTTGTGCAGCCGGTCGAGGATGCTCCGCAGGACGTGGCGCTTGTCCTTCAGCGAGTCGCTGGCCGGGATGTGCAGATCCAAATCGAGCAGGCCAACGATCATCGTCACTCACTCCCGGAGCGGCCGCGCGGCAAGTCCCCGAGGGGACCTGCCGCGCGGGAGCGTTGCTGTGGCCGGTGGGCCCTAGGTCGGGGTGAGCCCGTCGGTGAGGCTTCGGGTGAGCTGCCGCATGGTGTAGCACTCGATCACGTCGGCGACGTCGAAGCCGTTCCAGGCGTTTAGACTGATGCCGCACTCGCGGCCCGCATCGACCTGATTCACATCGTCCTTGACGTGGCGGAGCGAGTCGAGCTTGCCCTCGTAGACCAGTTCGCCCGCGCGGAAGACGCGGATCGTCTCGTTCCGCTTCATGGCGCCGTCGGTCACCGCGCAGCCGGCGATGGTGCCCGTCCGGCTGATCTTGAAGATCGCGCGGACCTCCGCGTGGCCGAGAACGACCTCCTCGAACACGGGGCGGAGGTTGCCGGTCATGAGGTCCTTCACGTCCTCGATGATCTCGTAGATGATCGTGTACTGCCGCACCTCGACGTCCTCGTTGCGCGCCAGGACCTCCACGCCGGGCTCCATGCCCACGTGGAAGCCGATGATGATCGCCCGAGCCGCGCTGGCGAGGTTCACGTCGGACTCGTTGATGCTGCCGACGCCGGAGTGCGCGATCTTGACCTGCACCTCAGGGTGCTCCAGCTTCTCGAGCGCCTGGGTGATCGCCTCGAGCGACCCGTGCACGTCCGCCTTGAGCACGAGGTTCACATGCGAGACCTCGCCGGCCTGAATCTGCTCCATGAGCAAAGCGAGCGAGGACATGCCCGAGCCCTGCTGCTGGCGGGCCTTCTCGACGTCGTGGATGCCGCGCGCCATCTGCCGCGCAAGCTTCTGCGACTCGACCACGCGCAGCTCGTCTCCGGCGCTCGGCACGTCCTCCAGACCCCAGATCTCGCACGCGAAACCCGGATCGACCGAGCGCACGCGCTTCCCCGAAGGCGAGTGCAGCGCGCGGATCTTGCCCGCGTGCGAACCGACGACGACCGAGTCGCCCGAGTTCAGGACGCCCTCCGAGACCACGACCGTCGCGACCGGGCCGCGTGAGGAGTCGCGCTTGGCCTCGATGACCGTGGCGCGCGTCTCTCCGCCAACCTGCGCGGTGAGTTCGCCGACCTCCGCCACCAGGAGGATCATGTCGAGCAGATCCTCGATGCCCGTGCCCTCGATCGCGGAGACGCGGACGCAGACGGTGTCTCCGCCCCACTCCTCGGGCATGAGGTCGTAGTGGGTGAGCTGCTGGAGAACGCGGTCGGGATTGGCGGCCGGAAGATCCATCTTGTTCACCGCGACGATGACCGGCACCCCGGCGGCCCGAGCGTGGTTGATGGCCTCGATGGTCTGCGGCATGACGCCGTCATCGGCCGCGACCACGAGGATCGCGATGTCGGTCACCTGAGCGCCTCGGGCGCGCATCGCGGAGAAGGCTTCGTGGCCCGGCGTGTCCAGGAAGACGATCGGCTTGCCCTTGTGGGTGATCTCGGAAGCGCCGATGTGCTGGGTGATCCCGCCCGACTCGCCGCTTACGACGTCGGTCTTGCGGATCCGGTCGAGAAGCTTCGTCTTGCCGTGATCGACGTGACCCATGACCGTGACGACCGGCGGACGCGGAACGGTCCGCAGTTGGTCCGCGGAGGAAGCCCGCTTCTTTTTGCGGCCAGGACGCGTCGGCTCGACCACAGGCCGGAGCCCCGTCGCCGCGGGCGGCGCCGGGGGCGCCTCGACGATCTCGACCGAGATGCCCAGGTCGGAGGCGATCGCCTGAGCGACCGCGCCCGGCACCGAGGCGTTGATGTTCGACGGCGCGCCGCGCACGAGGAGTTCGCGGAGCACGTCCGCGGTGTCCAGGCTGAGGGCCTCCGCGAGCCCGCGCACGGAGATCGGGTCGGTGATCTCGACTACGGCCCCGACCTCGACGGCCCGCCCGCCCGGTCCCGACGTCGGCCGGATCGGCTTCCGCGTCTTCGGTTTGCGCTGGGTGCGCGCCTCGCGGCTCTCGCGATCCTGGCGACGGTCGCGCTTCGCCTTGCTCGGGGCTCTGCGCGTTGAGTCCACGCCGCGCGGCGGAGTCATCGGAGCGGCCGAGCCGGACTCGGCGCCCTCTTCCTGCTCGTCCGTCTCGGCCTCGTCCTCCCAGGCCTCCTTCGGCAGCACGAAATCGACGTCCGGCTGACTCTCCTCGGCCTCGACGTCCAACCCCAGGCCGGGCGCCTCCCGGCGGACGACCGCCGCCTCAACCGGCGCGATCACGATCGGCTGGGCCGGGACCTCGTCCGGCTCCACCCGAGCGGCCGGAGGCGTCGGCGCCGAAGCCTCGACGACCACGCTCTCGGCGTCGTCGCTAGGCTCAGCCTCCTCCGAGCGGGTGACCGACTCGACCACCGCGCCCAGATCGTCTTCGACCTCAAGCTCCCCCACGGCGGCCGCCTCGGCCTCGTCGTCGAGCGACGGTTCGGCCACGCCCATCTCTTCGGCCGGGCGCCGGCGCGCGGTGAACTCAGTCGGCTCCTCGGCGGCCTCGCCCCCGCCGCCGATCACGCGGTCGCGCAGCTCGGAGAGCCGCCCGCGCAGGCCCGGGGCCCGCCCGGCGCGCCGCGCCTGCATGGGGGTCGTAATGAGGCCGGAGCCCGCACGAGGCTCACGCAGTTTCCTGCGTACGCTGTCCGCGTCCGACGAGGAAAGCGTGCTGGAGTGGCTGCGCACCGGAGTCCCCAGTACGTCCAGAACCTCCATCACGCGCTTGCTGGTGATGCCCAACTCGCGGGCGAGTTCGTGAACCCTGATCTTCGCCAAGCAACTTCACCTCCGCTGGCGACCCCGTCCGCGACGGGGCTCGCGCCAGCTCCTACCTACGGAGTTCGCGTCTATTTGCGCAATGTGGACACGTCCGATCGGTTGCCCCGGAGGCGAGCCACGCTCACCCCCTCGGGCGCTCACGCGCCCGCAATCGGGCGGAATGCCCGGCACGAGGCCGGCAGGTCCTACTCGACCGCTTCCGGCGGCGTCTCTTCCGGCTCCGTATCGCCCGCCGGATCGACCGCCTCCGCGTCGTCGATCTCCTCGGAATCCGAGGGATCGTCCGTCGTGGGCGTCACGCCCGGCGGGCGCGGACCGTAGCGCGCGGCCTCGTCGCCCGCGACCCGACGGCGCACGTCGTCCGCGGTGTAGCCGTCGATCGTGCTCGCGTGGGAGACCACCGGGACTCCCATCTCCTGCAGCATCTCGATCGCCTCGCGGCTCGTGACGCTAAGTTCGCCCGCGAGGTCGTAGACGCGGATGCGCACCTCCGCGGGGTCCTCGCTGGCCCACTGCTCCTGCTGCTGGCGCTTCTGGTGCTCTTCCTCGCTCACCACATCGAGCCGCCAGCCGGTCAGCCGGCTCGCGAGGCGCACGTTCTGCCCGCGCTTGCCGATCGCGAGCGAAAGCTGGTCTTCCGGCACCACCACCGCGGCCGAACGGTCCCGCTCGTTCAGAACCACGCGGCTCACCTGCGCGGGACTCAGCGCTTCGGCGAGGTAGTCGGTCGTGCTCTCGCGATAGCGCACGATGTCGAGCTTCTCGCCCGCCAGTTCGTCCACCACCGCCTGCACCCGTGATCCCCGATGCCCGACGCAAGCGCCGACCGGGTCCACCTTCTCATCGTGCGAGAGCACCGAGATCTTGGCTCGAAAGCCCGGCTCGCGTTCGATGCCCTTCATCTCGACGATGCCGTCGTAGATCTCAGGCACCTCAAGCTCGAACAGGCGCCGCACAAGGTCGGGGTGCGTCCGAGAGACGATCACCTGCGGCGTCCGTGAACTCTTTCGCACGTCAAGCACCAGAAACTTCAGTCGGCGATGCACCGCGTACGGGCGCTCGGAGGGGATCTGCTCCCTGTAGGGCAGCAGCGCCTCGGTCCGGGGCCCCAGACTGACGTAGACGTTGCCGTCGTCGCGCCGCTGCACCTCTCCGGTAATGACCTCGCCGATGCGCGTCTGGTACTTGCCGTAGATGATGTCGCGCTCGGCCTCGCGCACCCGCTGCACGATGACCTGCTTCGCGGTCTGGGCGGCGATGCGGCCGAAATCCTTCGGCGTCACTTCCTGCTCGATGACGTCGCCCACGACCGACGCGGGGTCGACCTCGCGCGCCTCGCTGACGGAGATCTCGTTCTGCGCGTTCTCGACCTCGGCCACGACCTGGCGCATCGCCACGATGCGCCACTGGCCGATGCCGCCCGGGCCGAGTTCGACCCGAATCTCGCCCGTGGCGCCGTAGCGCTTGCGGTAGGCCGACTCGATCGACGCCTTGACGGCCTCGATCAGGACATCCTTGGGAATGCCCTTCTCTTCCTCGATCTGCCCGAGCGCGCCTATGAAGTCCGTTCCGCCCATCGAGTCAACCCCATACCGAACACGCCAACGCGGCGTCGCGACGCGACGCCGCTACGGAAACTCATACTGCAGCCTGGCCTCCACGACGTCCGTGAGCGCGACCACGAGTTCGCCCTCGTCCGTTTCCACCCGCACGGTGTCTCCCTCAACGCCGACGAGGCGGCCGCGAACCCTCCGCGCGCCGCCAACGGGGCACCTCACACGCATCCGAACGAGACTCCCGACGAAGCGCTCGAAGTGCTCGCGCTTCCGCAGCGGGCGGTCAAGCCCCGGTGACGAGACCTGGAGCATGTACGGCCCGTCCACAGGATCGCACGCGACCAGCCAGTTGTTCGCCGTCTCGTGACACAATGCGCAGTCTTCGCTCGTGACGCCGTGCTCGTGGTCGATCAGAAGCTCGATGAGCAGTCGCCCTTCGGTCTTTCCCACGATGACGTCCACGAGTTCGTGGCCCGTCCGCGCGATGTCGCGTTCGATGCCGTCCACGCACTCCTGCAACTTCACCCGGTCGACTCGTGAGACCCGGCCGCGGGGGTGCTTCGGACCGCGAGCGTTCTCCCCCGCCATCCGTTTTCGACGCCACCTATCCAAGACGTTAGAAGAGTGGGCGGAGACCCACTCTTCACGACAAGCGATCCAAGTCTAGCCGCAAACTATAGCACAGGGGGGGTGGCGGCGCAACAAGCCGCCGGGCGCGCGCCCGGCGGTCACGGGCGGGTCGCGCTCTAGACGGCCGGTCCTGAGAACACGTCCCGGGTCTCCTCGCGGACCCGCCGGAAGAAATCGGCGACCAAGCTTCCCATTCGCTTCAACGCGGCGGCTTCCTCCGCCGCGTAGGCGGCCGTGTGACTGCACGCAACCGCCAGAACGGCCGGTCCCGAAGCGTCGGAGCCCAAAATGGCCGCACCGTGCCCCCGCGACAGGGAGGAGAACGACCCGCCGAGGATGCGGATGATCGCGGAGCCCGGATGGAGCACGGTCATGCCCGGGCTCAGCCCGTCCACGTCAGCGGCCTTGATCTGGAGTTCCCCTTCCTCCCCCGCAAGCTCGGGAGCGTTGTAGAAGGCCGTCAATTCCAGGAGACCGCTCGCTCCGCGGCTGAACACCGCCACGGAGCCCACTCCCAACTCGGTCCAGGCGGCGCGGAACGCCTCGCCGAAGACCTGGTCCACCGCGCGCGGCGGCCGCCGCCCGACCTGCGTCCCCGCCCAGCAGAGATAGCCTGCCAGCGTGTCGGACGCCCAGGGCCGCGGCTCGAAAGGCCGAGCCTCGCGCTCGCGAAGCGCGTCCCGACCTCGACGGAGCACGCCTGCGCAGACGCCGACGACGAGAGGCGAGGTCACCGCGAAGAGCACGCCCAAACGCGTGGTTCCGGGCGAGTCCATCATCACGGCGATGAGGCAGAGCACGCCGGACACGAGCCCCTGGATGACCCCGACGGCGAGCCCGAAGTGGAACCCGGCCAGGGCCACAACCATGGCGTAAAGCGCCAGAAACGGCGAGGCCGCGCCGCCCGAGATCGTAACGAGAACCGTGATCGCGACCAAGTCCAGGAAGGAACCCACGGCGTGGGCCCTCGGATTGCGCGGGCCGACGGCGTAGACGAGCAGCGAGTAGAGGCAGTACGCCGCCGTCGCCGTGTAGAGGCAGTAGAGCGCGACCAGAATCGACTGCGCGTCCGAAGCCGAGACGAAGCGGAGTCGCCCCGCCACGGTCGCGTCTTCGCTGGCCATCCACAGCAGGGCGAGCAGCGCGATCAGGAGTCGAAACGCCAGGAGGATGACTCCGTAGCCCAGGTGGCGGCGCCCGCCCAGCGGGCCCTCGTCCGCGCCTTGCTCGTTGTCACGATTCGCGTCCGCCAAGGTCGCCTCCTCGATCGTCCGCCTTCTCACGCTCCGGTGGCCGCCCTGCGCGCCGCGCGCGAGGCCGATACGATCATCTCGTCGGGCGTAGACTGCCCCGAGGCCGCGGTGGCTGTGCCTCCGTGCAGGCCTACGCCGGGTCCCAGATCCGTTGTCTCCCGAATGCGCGCCACCAGCCGCGCCGCCACGGCCAAGGCCCCGGCGGCGTCCGTCTCCGGCGCGATCACCAGGTACGCCTCTCGCGTCAGGGCGGCCGACTGGTCGGTCGCGCGCACCCCGGATGCGATCGCCTCGCCCAGGGTTCGCAGCAACTCCTCCCGCTCCTGCTCCGAAAGCTGCGTGAGCGCCGCCTCCAGCCCGTCCAGTCGCAAGACCACCACCGACAGGCAGCCGCCGTACCGGGCCGAGCGCTCGATCTCCTCCGCAAGACGCTTCCGCCCGTACACCGCGCTCCCGAGGCCGGTCGCCTCGTCCTCGATCGTGAGGCTGTCCAACCGCGCGTACAGAGCCAGGATGTCGCGGATCTGCTCCGCGATGATGTGCAGCAGGGGGGCCTCGTCGCCCGAGAACCGGTTGGGACCTCGATGGAAGAGAGCCAGCACCCCGACGAGGACGCCCTCCGCGCTCGCGATCGTAAGCCACAGGCTGGAGCGGAGTTCCGCCGTCCACGGCATCTCGAGAGCCGCGTTCGGCCCCACCCCGTCGTCCACGATCGTCCAGCCCGTGCGTCCGCTCACCAGCGGCGTCTGTGAGGCCGGCACGACATCGCCCTTTCGAAACGGCCCCACCGCCCCGTCGGAGGCCGCGCAGGGGAAAGTCGACGGGCGGGGGCCTTCCGCCAGGAGGATCGCCGCGCCGTCACAGCCGAGCACGCGCCGCAGCTTGATGACGACGTTGTCGAGCACGGAAGGCTCGTTCGGCAGATCCTGATAGCGGTCCGACATGGCCCCTCGCTCTCCCGCTAGCCCCGGCACAGCCCGATGAGGCGCTCGATCGGCCATTGTTCATCCGGCTCCATGCGCTCCGGATGCCACTGCACCAGAAGCGTTCTCCGGTCCTCCGTCGCCAACAACTCGACCACGCCGTCCGGCGACCACCCGAGCGCCTCGAGCCCCGCCCCCGGCGCGTCGACCGCCTGGTGGTGATGGCTGTTCACGCGCGCTCCCTCGGGAACCGCAAGATCGTCCGCGTTCTCAACGCGCAGGCCGTGGAACCGCTCCGGGTCGAACCGATGGTGCGCGTGCTTCCGCGTCTCGCCCGTGCGCTCATGCAAGAGATCCTGGTGCAGCGTGCCCCCGAAGGCGACGTTCAGGAGCT
Organism: uncultured Armatimonadia bacterium; assembly: GCA_964497385.1. Lineage (GTDB taxonomy): Bacteria > Armatimonadota > Zipacnadia > UBA1398 > UBA1398 > CAZCER01. Next base: position 10,333 of record CAZCER010000101.1, read on the forward strand.
GGCAGCCTCGGCAAATCCCCAGCATCGGGAGGCCGCGCTCGCGCGCCGCCTCCACCAGCGCGAGTTCGTACTCGTCCCGCGCCCTCTCAATGCCCGCCGAGAGCGGCGAGAGCGGGCGTCCGTAGTAATCCGAGTGAATGTCTCCGCCGCCCGACAGGCAGAGCCCGTCCAGACCGTCGAGCTGCCTCGGGATCTCCGAGGCGGAAACGCGCGCGAGCATAACGGGGTCAGCCCCGTGGTAGGCGAAGCTCGACGCGTACCGGTTCGGATACGCGACGCTCCCCTGGAGCGTGATGCCGATGCGCGGGCGGACGACGGCGGAGCCTGTCATGAACTCGGCGATCCCTTCAGCAGATCGGTTCCTGTCTTCTCTCGCACGAACTCGATCGTTTTCTCGAAGCTCTCGATCCCCGCGGTGGCGCCCATGCCGGTCAAGATCGGAAGAGCGTCGTGTAGGGAAA
>CAZCER010000102.1:0-10780 GCA_964497385.1 uncultured Armatimonadia bacterium
TGCCGCCGAGCAGCCCCCCGGCGAAAGCGCTCAAGCCGACCTTGATGTTGTTCTGCATGATGAAGCCCGAGAGCGCGCCCATCATGCCGGTCGGGATAGTCTGCTCGGGCGCTTCGAATGGGCCGACGGTCGCGAGGAACTGGGCGGGCACGAAGAGGTGCGCGTAGGTTGGGTCGGCGAGGGTGACGATGAACGCGTACAGAGCCGTGCCGAACATGGCCACCGTCGCCAGGAGAACGTGCGGCCACAGCTTGCGTACGAGGCGCGGATAGCCGGCGAACAGGAACTCGAGCACGGCCATCGGTCGGAAGCCGGAAGGCACGCGGTAGATCGTGTTGTGGGAGCGGACGACAAGGCCGTTCAGAAAGGCGACGGCCTCCGGGTCGCTCGCCCCGGCCTGCGCTTGGGCGAGATGGGAGGAGACTTTGCGGTGGAGTCTGCCGAATTCGGCGAGTTCGTCGGGCGACAAGGCGCTGAGGCCCGAGCGCTCAACCAGGACGAGCAACTCGGAGAGGCGGCTCCACTGCCCTTTGCGGGTCTCGAGCCGACTGGCGCGCGGCGCCTCCACCTCGACACTCCCCCTACCGATGTGGTACATTTCAGGGTTGCGACCGGTCGGGTCGCCCCGATGTCTATGCGTTCGGAGCACAAGCGATGCCAGAGCAAACAAGTCTCAAGATTCCGGAACCAGAGGGCTTTCACGAGATCGCGAAGACCGTGCTGAGAGCCGTCAAGGATCTGTCCTCGGGTGTCGGGGCGCTCGCCTCGGAGACGATCGCCGCGGCCGTCAAAGACGCCTACCTCACCGGCTACAATGACGGCTACCGCGACGCCATCCGTCGCGCCGCACTTCCCTTGGCCGGAAATGAGCCTTCGGACGGCAACCCCGGTTCCGAGGCCTCCTAGCCTCTAGCGAGCCCCCGGCCCGGCCGGCGGGCGGTCCTCGCCTTCGTCGCCCCGTTCGCCCTCGGCCGCGACGTCCTGCGGCCGGAAGAACGAGGCCAGAAGTCGCTTCGCGTCCTCAACCCAGCCGGAGTCCGAGTGCTTCTCACAGAGTTCGATCAGGAGTTCGGCCGAGCGGCTGTGGCCGGCGCGATCCCTCACTTCGTAGTCGCCCGTCTCCGGGTCCATGACGATCGACCGCGCCAGGAGTAGCGAACCCGCGTAGAACAGGATCTCGGGGCGCGAGGGGCCGGTTCGATACCCCTCCAGATAGACGTCGAAACCGCGCATGGCCGCCTCGCCATCGCCGGCGCGCAGCGACGAAAGCGCGGATCGGGCGGCGTGCTTCTCGCCGGCCGTCGCGGGGCCGTCGGTCACGAGGGTTGCGTACAGATCCGCGGCCCGTGCCCAGTTCTCGCGATCGAAGAAGACGTCGGCGGCGCGCTCTCGCTCGTCAACCGTCGTGGGCTCGGTCGTCAGGGCCCACTCGAGGTCGCGCACCATGCGGACCATCAGCGCCGAGGGACCGGCGTCATACAGCAGGCCAACGAGTTCGCCGTCTCTCTCGAACGCCAAGGGCGCGTACGGCGGAACGTAGCCGGGAGCGAAGCTGACCTCGTCGTACCCGGCGTTCCGAACCTTGCAGGCCGTGACCGCCGACGTCAGCATCTCGAGCGACCCCACCAGGTCGTTCTGGCGGCGGCGCGCGAAACCGCAGACGATGGCGGCGTCGGAGGTCGGTCCGTCGATCTCCGCCACACGCGACAGGATGCCCTGCGCCTTTTCGAAGCTGGAGCAGTCGAAGTAGAGCATCCCGAGTTCGCGCTGGTCATCGACCGTGGGCTGCTCCTTGAGCTTGAGTTCGCGGATCTTCTTAGCCGTCGAAGTGAAGAACACGTACGTCCCGGGGTCGAAGCTCGCGCCGAGCACGCCGAGGACGGTTCCGTCGGGGTCGAGCCAGGCGAAGGTCGGGTAGGCCGGCTCGAGGCCGAGGCGCCGGAACACGGACTGATCGGAGTCGACGGACACGGAGACGGCTATGACGCCATTGGCCTCCGAGAGCGACTCGATCACCGCGGGGGAAGTCAACACCTCGCGCTCGACGCGCTGGCAGAGTTCGTGCTTGGTGCGCGCGCCGTCCGGCTCGATGTACTCGCGGTAGACGTACACCACGACGATCTTCCCGCCGTCCTCGGCGGCTCGGGCGAGCGCGGACTCCACATCCTGCGACGCGAAGACGCCGACGGGAGTCTGGGCGCAGGCCGCGGAAGCCAGTGCGGCGAGGACTCCCAGAAGGCGGAGCGGAGCGAATCGGATCACGTAGCAGCCCTCCAGAGCGGCCGCGCGCGCGGCGCGCTACTTGTTCATTCCCTCACGAAAGGCGTTCACCGTGGCCACGAGTATGCGCCAGCAGTAGTAGCCCGCGGCGAGCATCCCAACCGAGACGACGCCGATGACGATCTTCTCCCAGAGGTCGAGTTCGAAGCCTCTGACGCCGAACATGACGCGTTCACCGCTTTTCTTAGCCCACGAGCGGCTCCTCGAGGGCCGCTCCGCGTTCTCGGGCGTCTACACGGCGGCCCGAGCCGCCTGATCGAAGGCAAGGGCCGCGCCGCCCAACACGCCGGCGTCGTCTCCAAGGACGCTCGCCACGATCTGAGGTTCCGGGTAGCGGAGCGGGGTGGCGGCGACATGGAGTTCCTCGCGGACCCGCTCGACCAGGCCCGGGTTCTGATGCGCGACCGAGCCGGTGATGACGAAGCGGGGGACGTCGAGAAGGTTGCTGAGGTCGGCGATCGCGTTCGCGAGGGCCCGTGTGACCTCCCCGAGGATCGCCATCGCCAGCAGGTCGCCCTCCTTCGCCGCCTCGAAGACCATTGAGGCCGTCGCGCGGTCGGGCTCCCCTTCGCAGAGTTCCTCCATCAAGGACTCGCCGCCGGCGCGCAGCCGGTCGCGGGCGCGTTCCTCGATCGCCCACGCCGACGCGTACGCCTCCAGGCAGCCGGTTCGTCCGCAGTTGCAGAAACGCCCGTTGGGATAGACGGAGAGGTGCCCCATTTCGGAGGCGAGTCCGTGGCTTCCACGGTAGGGCTGCCCGCCGAGGAAGAGGCTGCCTCCCACTCCGGAACCGACCGCGAGGCACACGAAATCCTCGACGTCCATGGCCGCGCCGCACCGATGCTCACCAAGAGCGATGACGTTGACGTCGTTGTCGACGGCCGTCGGCATCCCGAGGCGTTTCGCGAGCGTCTCGCCCACGGGCGCGCCGGTCCAGTCGGGGAGGTTCGGGGTGGCGTAGAGGACGACGCCGGTCTTGACATCGACGCGCCCCGGACAGCCCACGCCGGCGCCGACGATCTCGGACCGCGCCACGCCGCATTGCGACGCAAGGTCGGCCGCGAAGTCGGCGAGGTCGGCCAAGACGCTTTCTCCGCCGCGCTCGACCGCGCTCGGACGCCGTGCCTGGTGGACGACGCGGCGGTTCTCGTCCACGATTCCGCCGCGCATGTTCGTGCAGCCGAGGTCGATCCCAACTGCGTAGCTCATCCCAGCGCTTCCTCCTCGGGCCCAAATGGCCTGGCCGCGCCCATTATAGCCACTCTGGAGGAATGCAGACAGATCGGCCGAACCGCTCTTACCACGGTCGGGGGCGAGGGTGCGGGAGCGATATGGAGCGCGCCGAAGTCGTCGAGCAGATCCTCATGATCGCGGCCACCGGGACGATTCTCGTCTTTGCGTTCGGCTATCGCGAGGCGTGGTACCTGTACGTCCTTCTGCCCCTCGTGCTCGCGGCGATGGTGGTGATCCTCGTGCGCCGATGGCGCAGGATGAACCGCGCGTTCGAGGAGGCTCGCGAGCAGCTCGAGAACGACTCGGCGCCGGGTCTGCCGTTCGTGGCGGGCCCACAAGGCCAGGGGCCGGTCGACGCGCCCGCCAAAGCCCGGAGGAAGCCCCGCTAGCACGCGCGCGGCTACAGCCCGAAGAAGCCGCTCGACTGACTCCCGACAATCCCCGCATGGCCTCCGAACCGGACCTGCGGGTCGTCCGGGTCGCCACCGGACTGCATGGTGATCCGCTCGATCAGGCCATAGCGCGTGAGACGAGGCGGGATGAACGGACGACGACGGCGTCGAGGGGACCCCTCGTTCCTCTCCGAAGACGGCATCGACACTACCCCCTGAGCGGACAGCACAACCGATGCTGGCTTTCGACCCCATAGGTCGCCACAGCGAGCCAATCACAAGCAGTCCCCGGCTGACGGTTCCCGCGCCGAGGTGCCGGGACCTCTCTGTCGGAACTCATCGCTATGCGTCCGGATCGGGGCGCGGAGCGTCGGAGAGGTCCAGGAGGCCAGCATGCCCATCAAAGTCGCCGTGATCGGAGCGGGGAGCGTCGGGTTCACGCGGAACGTCGTCCGCGACATCCTATGCGTGCCGGAGCTGAGAGACACACGGTTCGCGTTCCAGGACATCTCCGAGCGCAATCTGGAGATGGTCCATCAGCTTGTCGCGCGGGACGTCGCCTCGGCGGGGCTTCCCGCGACGGTCGGGGCGACGATGGACCGCCGCGAGGCGCTGCGGGACGCGGACTACGTCTTCTCCTTCGTGCGGGTCGGAGGCCTCGAGGGCTTCCGGACGGACATCGAGATCCCGCTTCGCTATGGTGTGGACCAGTGCGTCGGCGACACGCTCGCGCCGGGCGGGATCATGTACGCGCAGCGCACGATCCCGGTGCTGCTGGGCATCTGCGAGGACATCCGTGAGGTCGCGGCGCCCGGCTGTCTCTTCATCAGCCACTCGAATCCGATGGCCATGAACACCTGGGCCTGCAACGAGTACGGGCGCGGGGTGCGCATGGTCGGCCTGTGCCACGGAGTGCAGGGAAGCCACCACATGATCGCGGGCGTGCTCGGCCTCGACCCCCGTGAGGTCGATTTCGTGGCCGCGGGCATCAACCACCAGACCTGGTTCGTCAGCGTGAAGCACAAGGGCGAGGAACTGACCCCGAAGCTCCTGGAATTGTTCGAGCGGCATGAGACCTACTCGCGCACGGAGAAGGTTCGGATCGACATGCTTCGGCGATTCGGCTACTGGAGCACCGAGTCGAACGGACACCTGAGTGAGTACGTGCCGTGGTACCGCAAGCGCCTCGACGAGATCGGCGACTGGATCGACCTCGGATCGTGGATCAACGGAGAGACCGGGGGCTATCTGCGCGTCTGTACCGAAGGCCGCGACTGGTTCGAGCACGACTTCCCGAACTGGATGACGGCCGAGCCGTACAGCTTCGCTCCGGAGACGCGCGGCGGAGAGCACGGTTCGTACATCATCGAGTCCCTCGAGACCGGCCGCATGTACCGCGGGTGCTTCAATGTTGTGAACCACGGGTGCATCGCGAACCTGCCCGGGGACTGCGTCGTCGAAGTTCCATGCTATGTCGACGGGAACGGAATCGGCGTCCCGCGCGTCGGAGAGCTTCCGCTCGGGTGCGCCGCGGTGTGCGCGGCAAGCGTCAGCGTGCAGCGCCTCGCGGTGAGAGCGGCCGTGAGCGGGGACGACGCGCTCCTTCGGCAGGCGATGATGATGGATCCGCTGACGGGCGCGGTGTTGAACCCGCCGGAGATCTGGCAACTCGTGGACGACATGCTCATCGCCCAGGAGCGGTGGCTGCCTCAGTACGCCGACGCGATCGCGCGGGCGAAGGAGCGGCAGGCCGCGGGCGGTCGCCTTCCGACGCGGGAAGGCTTCGAGGGCGCCGCGCGCCTGCATACGAAGACGGTGGAGGAGATGGCCGCGGCTCGCGACGAGGCCACTCGGGCGGCGGGCTCGAGCGACCGTGCGACGCTTCTGAACCGAGACGACTGAGACCTCGGCGCGAGCCTACATGGAGACGCCGGGGCAAGAGAGGTGATGGGTGTGCGAGTGTGCGCAGCAGCGCTTGCGGTGTGGCTGGCGGCGGGCGCCGGGGCCTTGGCCCAAGCCGGGGAGCCTCCGGCGCCGGTGGGCGGGACGCTTCAGCTTCGGCTGGTGCTGAACGAGGACACGAAGCCCCTCGCGATCGCCGCGGTAAGCGACCCGGAGACGCGGCTCAAGGTGCAGCAGATCGCCGACTACGTGCTGGGGCAGGTCGGAGAGATCCTGGTTTGGCGCTATGCGATTCCGGAGGCCGCCGACGCCGCGACGACGGTTGGAGCCTACCGGACGTGGGCCGCGGATCGCGATCTGCGTCCGTTCGGGATGTACCGCGTCCGGCACGATCCCGAGCCTGGCAAAGAGCCTGCGCCGGACGGCCTAGCGGAGCTGCACTACGCCTCGGGCGAGGCCGGCGGGCTGTTCGGGGCCATGGCCGACGCCGGCATGCTGACCCTGGTGTGGGCGGAGGGGGACATCGCGCTCGGACCGCTCGTCGCCGCGTGGCTTGGGCTTCCGGAGTTGACGGAAGAGGCGAGCGACACGGCGGTCCCTGAAGCGGACGCCCAGTTGCCCGCGCTGCCCGACGGTCTGCCCATGGATCGCCTGGACCTGCGGCTCGATCTCACGGCCCGTGAGCTGCGCCCTCTGGCCCGGGATCTCGAGGCGCGCGCGGAGTTGCCGGCCGACGTGGATCCCGACATGCTCGTGCTCATCCGCAAGGGAGTCGGAGCGCTTGAGCCCGTGCGCGGCCTGACGATCCTGGTGTTTCGCACGGAGGCGGAGGCCGAGGTGCTCGCGGTCACCGACCCGGCCAAAGCCTGGGCGGCCGCGAAGGGCTGGGGGAGCGTTTTCGTGTACGGCGAGGGCGAGAAGGCCGCGGAGTTGTTCGCGAAGTTCGGCGACGCGGGAGGGGCCATGGTCGTCGGGCGCCGAGGGGAGAACACCGCGATCCTCGTGACCGAGGGGTGCCCCGATCTGATGGCCCTTGTCGCCGGTTAGCATCGGCCGAAGACGGCTGGAAGGAGAGCCAACCATGCGCCGCGCCGCACGCGCCGGCCTCGTGTTCGCCGCTCTCATGGCGATCGCTTCGTGGGCTCCGCGCGCATACGCTCAGGACGATGAGGGACGCCCGCCGTACTTTCCACGCACCGAGAAGAAGGTCAGCGGCACCGTGCGCCGCTGGACCATCAACCTGCTCGGGAGCCTGCTCATCAAGGACAAGCGCGTCGAGGACATCGTCATGTACATCGAGCGTCTCCCCGGCAAGATGAAGTTCGCGAAGTTCGAACTCGATGGCGATCCCACGCCAACTCCCGCGGACGTTCACGACTTCTACCTCGACTGGGGCGCGCGGACCGGGTACCGGCTCTTGTTCGAGGCTCGCAGCCCCGAGCGCACCGACGAGGACGACGACCGCTCGATCTTCGAGGACCATGAGGTCGGGTACACGGACGCGTTCTACCGCCCTGGAGAGGACGGCGGCATCCTTGTCGTCCAAATCCGCGGCGACGACATGCTCTGGCTCTGGGAGGACGGACACTGTCCGGTCGGGCCGGTCGTCACGATCTGGCTCGGGCTTCCGCGCGTCGCGCCGGGCACGGACGCGCCGGTGGGGCCGCAGCCCTGGACGCAGCGTCCGGACCTGCCGGCGATCGACCAGGGCCGGCTCAGCATCCGGCTCGAACTCGACCGATGGGAACTCGACTCCATCGCCGATGATCTCGCGGCTCGGGCCGACCCGGCGGCTGTGGGGGTGCGCGAGATCGAGCCGCTCCTCGGCGCGCTCTACCTGGCCGGACCCGAACTCATGCAGCCGGTGCGCCACGCCTGGTACCTGGCCCTCCGGGCGAACTCGGCCGAGCGCGACGAGGTGCTCCGGCCGTGGGTGGAGTGGGCCGACGGGCTCGGCTGGCCGGTGGTGGCGGAGGGCGTGATCAAGGAGAACCCCTTCACCCTCCGGTTCCGCGCCGGTCCGGAGGGCGGGGTGCTGCTGACGTTCACCAAGGAGGACGAGGTCTCTCTCGTCGTCTTCGACGGAGGCCCGGACACGCAGGCTCTCGGCCAGGTCATGGAAGCCGTCGCCCTGGTGCAGACGGGCCAAGCGGAAGCGCCCCAGTGATCGGCGCGTCTTGTCCGTGCGGAGGAGGCTCATGAAGAGCGCGGTCTTCCGTCCCGCCGCAGCGCTCGCGCTTTGGCTGATCGGGTTCGGGCTCGCGGCGCCGGCGACGAGCCCTGACTCGGAGCGCCCGCCGCTGTACCCCGTTTCCGAGAAACGCCTGAGCATGCACATCAAGCCGTGGCACATCGGCTTCATCGTCTGGCGTTTCCTCGGTGACGACCGCATCAAGGAGATCGCGAAGTACGTCGAGTCCATGCCGGGCGATTTGGAGCTGAAGATCCTCAAGCTGCGGGGCGAGCCCAAAGCGACGGCGGAGGAGGTCCACGAGTACTACGGCCGTTGGGCGGAGGAGCATGGCTACCAGCTTGTGGTCGAGGTCCAGACCGGCGACCGCGACTACGATCCCATGCGGGACGATCGCGACCGACCGCACCGGCCTCCGTGGCTCGACGAGGCGGACCCGGAGGAGTTCGCCTGGATCGACCTTTACCATCGCCCGGCGCCGGATGGGGGGATCTTCTGCACCGTCTGGGTGTCGGACCGGATCATCTACATCTGGAACGCCGGCCACATCCCGTTCGGGCCTATCGTGAGCGAGTGGCTCGAGGTCCCGGCGGCGCCCGTCGACATGACGCCTCCGGCTGACTTCACACCCACCCCGCCGAACCCGGATCTCCCCGAGGTCGATCCTGAACGCATGGGCATCCGCGTCGTCCTGGGTCCGGGGCAGCTTGAGTCGATCACCGCGGACATGAACGCGCGGCTGTCTTCCGAGAAGGGACGGGAGTTTCGGAGCCCCAGCGCGCTCGCCGCCCCCGTGATGCTCGGCGCGGCCAAGCGCGCGTCCTATCTCGTGATCCGCTGCGAGGAACCCGAGGTGGAGGCGGTCGCGGAGCCGTGGGTGCGCTGGGCGCAGGAACAGGGGTGGACGCGCGGGCCGGACGCGATCGTCGACGGCAAGCAGACGCGCAACTGGATCCTCCCCGGTTCGACCGGCGGCGTCATGCAACTCACCTATGACGGCGAGGAGACGGTGCTCTTCAAGCCGGGCCTGAAGGTCCTGATCCTGGAGGGGGCGCCGAACCTCCTGGAATTGCTGCAACTCCAGGCCAGACTCGCGGAGGTGCTGTCCGCCTCGGACGGATCGACGGACCGATAGCGTCTGGAGGGGCTCAGGGAAAGGAACCTGGCGGTGCTGATGCTCTCGCTCATCGTGAACCTCGGGGCGTCTTGCTGCGGGCGGACGCCGGCGATCGACGCGCCCGTGACCCACTACGCGTGCGCCCGGTGCGACACCGTGGAGATCGACCTGACCGTCGTCGCCGGGCCCGCGAACCCGTACGACCCCGCGGAGATCGCGGTGGACGCCGTGGTGACGACGCCCTCGGGGCTGGAGCTTCGGGTTCCGGGCTTCTGGTGGGAAGGCTTCGAGCGGTCTCTGGTCGATGGCGAGGAACGCCTCACCCCAACCGGCGAAAGCGGCTGGAGGGTGCGCTTCACCCCGACCGAGGTCGGTGCGCACACGTTCCGAATCGAGGTCGCCGGGGCGGTCGGCGCGGCGTCCTGGACGGGCGGGAGCATCGACGTGACGGAGGCCGACGCGCCCGGCTTTGTCCGGGTCTCGAGGGTGAATCCCCGTTACTTCGCGTTCGACGACGGGTCGCCGTACTTCGCCCTCGGGCACAACGTCTGCTGGCCGAACGCGGCGATCACCTACGACTATGACGACTACTTCGCAAGCATGGAGGCGGCCGGCGAGAACTACTCGCGCATCTGGATGGGGCCCGGCTGGAGCCCGTTCTCCATCCAGCACGCGGGCGAGGGCGGCGGCATGACCCGCTTCGACCAAGAAGCGGCCTGGCGGCTCGACTATGTGCTCGACCTCGCCGAGCGCCGCGGCCTCCGACTGATGCTCTGCATGGAGAGCTTCAACTACCTCCGCGCCACCGACCCGTACCCCTCGTACGACACGAACCCCTACCGGGCCGAGGCGGGCGGCCCTCTCTCCTCACCGGGCGCGTTCTTCGTGAACGACGAGGCGAAGCGGTGGTTCCGAAACCGGATGCGGTATCTCGTCGGCCGGTACGGGCATTCGACGGCGCTGCTCTCGTGGCAGTTCTGGAACGAGGTCGATCTCTGCGAGGGCTTCGACGCGCCCACCGTGGCCGAGTGGCACCGCCAGATGGCTCGCTATCTGCGCGACGTCGACCCCTACGACCATCTCATCACCACGAGCTTCGCCCACACGCCGGGCTATGACGAGATCTCGGGCGCCGAGGGACTCGACTACGTGCAGTCGCACAACTACGGCGCGCCCGACATGATGGGCGCGATGGCCTACTACGCCGAACGCAAGCACAAGGCGTTCGGTCGTCCGCACATGTTCGGCGAGTTCGGCGCCGGCGCGTACGCCGAGTGGCTCAACGAGGACGCGAACGGCGGGCACCTCCACGAGGGCGTCTGGGCCTCGACCATGTCCGGCGACTGCGGTTGCGCGGCCATCTGGTGGTGGGACAGCTACGTCCGCCCCAGGAACCTCTACTACCACTACACGGCCCTCGAGCGCTTCCTCGACGGCGCCCCGTTCGATGCGCCGGGGTTCGGGCCTCTCGAACTGGCCGAACCCGAGGTCGGCTCTCGGCTCGACCGCCCGCAGACCGTCGAACTCGTGGGGAACGCGAGCTTCGACACGGGCGAGCCGCTCGACATCAGGTTCGCACACGACCAACGCGTCCCGCGCGCGCGGGACTTCCCCCGGTTCCTCCATGGAACCCGCAACCATCCCGAATGGCGCAACCCCATCGTC
>CAZCER010000103.1:0-10747 GCA_964497385.1 uncultured Armatimonadia bacterium
CGGCCGTCCGGTCGGTCATCGAGTCGAACAGCCTGGCGCGCGGCTCCGTGCGGCTCACGGTCACACGCGGGGTCGGGCCCTCCGGGATCGCGCTCCCTCCGTCCCCCTCGCCGACGGTGCTCGTGAGCGCCTCGGAACTCCGCGATCTCGACTCCCTCCAGGGCGAGGGCGTGGATGTGATCGCGACGCGCACTCCGAAGATACCGACCGAGTGCATTCCCGCCGAGGCCAAGACCGGCAACTACCTGAACGGAATCCTCGCGCGCGCGGAGGCGCAGCGCTCGGGCGCCTTCGAGGCCGTCTTGTGCCACGTCCACGGCGATCTGGCTGAGGCGACGACGGCGAACGTGTTCTGTGTCATCGGCGGCCAGGTCTACACGCCTCCCGCCGACGGTCGCATCCTCCCGGGACTCGCGCGCGCTGAGGTCTTCCTGATCGGGGCCGAACTCGGCGTCCCGGTCATTGAAGCGCGCCTCCACCCCGACCGCCTGCTGACCTCGGACGAGGTCTGGCTCACGAACAGCCTCATCGAGATCGCGCCGGTCCGGTCGGTCGAGGAGATCCGGCTGCCGAGGCCGTGGCGCATGTACGAGCGCTTCCTCGCGGCCTACCGTGAACGTGTAGCGCGAGGCTGAGCCGATGCGCGCGGCGGCAGGTGCCGAGGCGTATGGCGCGCGAACTCCCCTCGCACAGCACGTGCTGAGAGGAGACAGGCCGCGATGGTAACCCTATCCGCATGCATCGAGATGCTCTTCGGTGAGGAACCGGACTTCGTGAGCCGCGTGGACCGCGCCGCCGACGCGGGGCTCAGGGCGGTGGAGTTCTGGTCGCACTCCGGCAAGAACCTCGCCGCGATCCGCGAGCGCGCCAAGGCGAGAGGCGTCGCGATCAGCAGCATCAGCCTCGAGAGCCAGCCGCTCGTGGAGCACGACAACACGAGGTACCTCGAGGCCGTTCGGGCGGGGATCGCGGCCTGCAAGACGCTTGGATGCCCGACCGCCATCGCGACCACAGGGAACGACATCCCCGGCTGGTCCCGCGAGCGGATGCATCAGCGTGTGGTCGACGCGCTGAAGGCCGCCGCTCCTGTGGTGGAGGACGCAGGCCTCACGCTCGTGCTCGAGCCGCTCAACACCCTTGTCGACCACAAAGGCTACTTCCTCTGGTCGAGCCTGGAGGGCTTCCAGATCGTGGACGAGGTCGGGAGCCCCGCCGTGAAGCTTCTCTTCGACATCTACCACCAACAGGTGATGGAGGGGAACCTGATCGCCAACACCACGGGGAACATCGAGAAGATCGGGCACTTCCACATGGCCGACGTTCCCGGCCGCTATGAGCCCGGTACCGGTGAGATCAACTACGAGAACGTGCTGAAGGCGATCGGCGACGCGGGCTACGACCGGTGCGCCGCGCTGGAATGCCGCCCCTCCACGGGCAACACTGTCGAGTGCCTGCAGCCGATTCTCGCCATCCGAGACAGGTTGGGGATGGGGTAGAAGCGCACCCGAAGGAGACCAGACCGCATGGCGTCGAGAAACCGAAGTGGCGTGCACTTACCCCGCGTGTTGGTGATCCTTTTGGCTCTGGCCGCAAGTGCTGCCGTGAGCGCCCAGGATGACCTCGCCGCCATGCGCGCCGCGCGCCGCGAGGCCGCCCACCGCACGCGCCGCATCATCATGAACAACGACGGGAACGACTGCCGCAACCCGGCGCCGGACGCCCCCCGCACTCCGGAGAGCTTCCTCGCCAAGCGCACCAGCCCGCTCGTCGGCTCCCAGGTGGACGCCGTCTTCTACTGCACCGGCGTCTTCAACCTCTACACGCACCATAGCGACGAGACCGAGCCCCGCGGCCATGGCGATCGGGGCGCCGTCGACTGGGCCTACGAGATGGGCAACAACGGCCCCGACTCGCTCGAGGTGATGACCGCGTTCTGCCACGAACAAGGCTGGGAGTGCTTCTGGTCGATGCGGATGAACGACACGCACGACTCGTCCGACGGCCGCCTTCTGTGCCAGTGGAAGACAGACCACCCCGACCTCCTGATGGGCTCCCGCGACGATGGATTCCGCTACGGAGGCAAGCGCTGGTCGGCGGTGGATTACGGCAAGCCCGAAGTGCGCGACAAGGTCTTCCGCATCCTCGCGGACGTCGCGACCCGGTACGACGTGGACGGCCTGGAACTCGACTTCTTCCGGCACCCCGTCTACTTCAAGCCGCAGATGACCGGTGATCCCGTAACCCAGGAGCACTGCGACCGGATGACCAGCCTGCCGCGCCGCGTGCGCGCCATGACCGAGGAGGTCGCTTTCGAGCGGGGTCGCCCGATGCTCATCGCCGTTCGCGTGCCGGACTCCCTCGGGTACTCCAGAGCGACCGGACTCGATGTCGAGCGGTGGCTCCAGGAGGACCTCGTCGACATCGTCACGGGGACCGGCTACTTCCACCTCGAGCCCTGGGAGAACCTGGTGGCGCTCGGAGCCCGGTATGAGGTCCCCGTCTACGCCTGCCTCTCCGCGTCGCGGCTCGTCTCGCCATCCTCGCCCGAGGACCAGGGCTCGCTCCTGGTCTGGCGCGGCGAGGCCTACAGAGCGTGGCAGGCCGGTGTGAACGGCATCTACACCTTCAACCGCTTCAACCCGACCGACCCGATCTTCCGAGAGCTGGGTGACCCGGCGGTGCTGGAGGGCCTCGAACGCGCCTATGAGTTCAACCCGGGCAAGAGCATGGGCTCATGGCTGAAGGGCGGCAACGACTTCCTGATCGGCGAGTAGCCGCGCGGGCCTCCCTGAAGCTTCGGCGCGCTCGAAGCGATAGGTCTCCCGAGGCGCCGCACCGATGGCGCGGAAAGGACCGCTGCGTTGACGTTTCTCGAACTGCGCGACATCTGCGAACAGCACATGGAGCTGATCAACCCGTTCACCGAGGAGAAGATCCTCAGAGTGGGCGAGGTCCTCGGGCTCAAGCCAGGTCAGAAGGTCATCGAGTTCGGCTGCGGGTACGGCGAGGTGCTGAAGCTCTGGGCCCTCGAGTTCGGCATCCACGGCGTCGGGATGGACATCCGCGAGAACTGCGTCAAGAGAGCCAGGGCCAAGATGGAAGCGAACGGTCTCGCCGACCGAATCGAGATCATCCACGGGGCCGGAGCCGAGTTCCCGTTCGAGAAAGGCGCCTACGACGTCGCGGCCTGCATCGGAGCCAGCTTCTGCTGGCCGGGCGGGTACCCCGACGCTATAGCCGCCATGCGCGAGTGCATCCGGCCCGGCGGCCGCGTCGCGATCGGTGAACCCTACTGGCTTCACAGTCTGATCCCGCCGGAGTACAGGATGGCCGAGGGCGGCATGGTCCACACCGAATGCGACCTCGCGCGAATCGCGCGCGAGAGCGGCTACGACGTCGAGTACTTCGTCCGCTCCAGCCACGACGACTGGGATCGCTACGAGGCCGGCAACTCCTACGGCTTCGTCCGCTGGCTCGAGGCAAATCCCGACCATCCCGAACGCGATCAAGTCATCGCCGAGATGCGCAAGTACCAGGACGAGTACTTCGGCTACACCCGTGAGTTCATGGGTTGGGCCGTGTACGTGCTCTGTCCGCGGCTCGGCTAGCCGGAGCCGCGTGCGCGATGCGGCTCCGGCGCCCCGCGAAGAGCCCGAGCTGGAGACGGCCCCACGCGACCCTCCGGACCCCCGAGCGGGGACGGCCCTACACGCGCCGCATCCCGAGGATCGTGTCCGACGGCAACACGACCTCCTGCGGGCCGACCGCGCGGAGCGTCTCGATCATTCTCTCCGGATAGGAGTCGTTCAGCCACAGCCCCCCGCCGGTCTCGACCGAAGCCGCGTACTTCAGCTTCGTCGCCGCGCGTTGCATGGGGTAGAACTCCGCGTGGAAGTGGAAGCCCTCGTTCGCGGTCGCGAGCTGGTGGAAGAGCATCATGTACGGCATCGGCTGCGCGAACACCGCGTCGTACTTCGAGCACACCAGACTCAGCATGCCCGCGAGTTCCCGCTTCTCCTCGGCCTCGAAATCAAGCATCGAACGGCAACCGTGCCGCTTCGCGTAAACGTGGACCTCGTGCGGAAGACGCGCGAAGTACGGAATCGCCGCGAGAAATCGGTCCGTCTCCGCGAGCACGCGGATCCCCGACCGCTTCTCCCCCTCAATCACGTCGCAGAACACGCAACGGCCCTCGTCGTGCGCGCGGCGAGCGCTCCGCTTCTCCGCGAGCAACCTCGGCGGCACGATCGGCAGCGCGTAGATCTGCCCGTGCGGATGGTGGAGCGTCACGCCGACCGCCTCGCCCCGGTTCTCGAAGATCAGCACGGACTCGATCGGGTCGAGAGCCGTGAGATCGGCGAACCGGTCGCACCAGGCGTACACCAGGTTGTGGATCTGATCGACCGGCATGTCCGCCAATGCGCGGTTGTGATCGGGCGTATAGCAGACAACCTCGCACTTGCCGACTCCCGGGCGCACCTCGGTCACCGGATCGGCGCCTGCGGTCGGCGGCGCGGGATCCAGCACCAGAGACGGGAACCGGTTGTCGAAGACCATCACCGAGTACTCCTCGGGGGCCTCATAGCCGCCGACGCAGAGCGGGCAGTCATCGCGCGGCGGAAGCTGCGGACGGTCCATCCGGAACCCCGCGCAGACGGTGTAGTCGTCCAGCAGCGGGTTGTAGCGCATCTCCGGACCACGCTCCAGGACCTCCTCCGGATCCGGCCTCTCGGAGCGGTGCACCGGCGGCGCGCCGCCCGGGGGAACCGGATCGTAGTACAGGATCGAGCGTCCGTCGGAACGGAGGGAATCGGTTCGATAGAGGTGAAGCTCGGACAACAGACTTCCCCCTGCGATAGGGAACAGGATTCCGGCGCGTCACGCGCCGGTGGCCGCATTCTACACCGCGGACCCGATGTCGGGTCCTTCACTACGGAGATGAGGGTCCCCGCATGAGAACCACGCTCGTTTGCCTGGCGTCCGCGCTGTGCGCCGCGGGAAGCGGCGCCGCCGACCCGCTGCTGTTCGACCTCGCGATCCCCGCCGGCGGCATGCCCGCCACGCCGATCCGCGTCGTCACAGGCCTCGAGCGGCCGCTCCCCGGCACTCCGATGGTCACCTGCAAGGAACTTAACGCGCGCTGGCCGGGTCAGTGGGAGGTCATCGGCGACGAGGTCTGGCTCTGGTTCGTGCCTGTGGTCGAGGGCAACGAGGCCCGCACGCTCAGCCTCCACTGCACCGGCTACCGGATGCCCCCGCGCCAAACGGTGGTCCTCAAGGAGACCGACGCGGGCGTCGACGTGACCGTCGATGGGGAGTTCGTCACCACGTACGTCACCAAAGGCTGCCCCAAGCCGATCCTCTACCCCGTCGTCGGCCCGACAGGCCTCGGCGTCACACGGAACTACCCGATGGTCGACGACGTCGAGGGCGAGGCCCGCGACCACCCTCACCACCAGTCCGTGTTCTTCACCCACGACAGCGTCAACGGCGTGAACTTCTGGCACCTCTCGGATGCGGAACAAGGCCGCGAGGTCCATCGTGAGTTCACCGAACTCACGTCCGGCCCCGTGTTCGGGAAGCTCACGGCCGTGACCGACTGGATGGCCCCGGACGGCGCGAAGGTCTGCGAGGACGTGCGATCCATCCGCTTCTTCGCCGCCCCCGGCGCCCGCGCCATGGACTACGAGGTCACCCTGCGCGCGACCGAGGGCCCCGTCGAGTTCGGCGACACCAAAGAGGGCCTCATGCAGTTCCGTGTCGCCCAGACGATCTGCGGCGAGGCCGGAGGCGCTTTGGTCAACTCCGAGGGCGCCCAAGGCGACGACGTCTGGGGAAAGAGCGCCCGCTGGGTCGACAACTACGGGCCGCTGGGCGACCGCACGGTCGGGATCGCCATCTTCGACTCGCCGACGAGCTTCCGCCACCCCACGCACTGGCACGCACGCACCTACGGCCTCGTGGGCGCGAACCCATTCGGCCTCAGCTACTTCCTCGGCGAGGGCCATGACGGGTCGTACACCCTCCCGGAGGGCGAGGAACTCCCGTTCCGCTACCGCTTCGTCATCCACGAAGGGTCCAGCGAAGAGGCGCGCGTCGAAACGCAGTGGCAGTGCTATGCTAAGCCGCCCGTGACCGTCCGCTAGGCCGCGGGAGTTCTCGAGAACGGATTCCATCTCAGCATGGGTGAGTTCGACGCCAAGTTCGCGCTGCTTGCGGGGTCGACGCTCTTCGCGATCATCGACCCCATCGGTTGCGTGCCTGTCTATGTGGCCATCACGGCCGGCTTCAGTCGGCGGCGCCGACGCGCCGTGGCGTTGCGGGCCGTCGTGGCCTCCTTCGCCGTCCTCGTCTTCTTCGCCGTGACCGGGATGAGCGTCTTCCGCTGGTTCGGCGTCACGCTGGAAGCCGTGCGCATCGCCGGAGGCCTCATCTTCCTCGCGATCGGCTGGGAGCTGCTCCAGGGCACCTACTCCGCGACCTCGCACTCGGAGGAAGATCAGCAGCGAGCCAAAGAGATGGAAGACCCCAGCATCACCCCGCTCGCGATCCCGCTCATCTCCGGCCCCGGCGCCATCGCCTCCACCATCGTCTTCATGGGCCAGGCCTCCGGCGCCGTCGAGGTGTTGACTCTGATCGGCGTCATCGCCGTCGTCCTCGCGGGGACCTTCGTCGCGCTCATCCTTGGCGACGCCATCGCCGCGAAGGTCGGTCCGGTGGGGCTTCGCGTCGTCACGCGCCTCATGGGCCTCGCGATCCTCGTGATCGCCGTGCAGCTCCTCATCGACGGCCTAACGCCCGTCGTCCGCAACATGGTGGGCGGCGCTTAGCGGACTGGAAGGTCTACCGATGCCACTCAACCGAAGACAGCTCCTTGGGCGCGCCGCCGCACTCGGGGCGCTCGCACTCACCCGCGCCAGCCTCGGGCAGGCGCCGGACGCACGGACGGAGGGCGGACCCATGTTCCGCAACGGCAAGCTCGGCTTGGGAGTCGTCACCTACAACGTCTTGAAAGACATGGACCTCGAGACCCTCATCAGCCTGTGCGAGAAGACGGGCATGGATTCCTGTGAGTTGCGCACCACGCACGCGCACGGGGTCGAGGTCTCCCTATCGGCCGATGAGCGCAAGGCGGTCCGCGAACGTTTCGAAACCTCGTCCCTCACCCTCGCCGCACTCGGAAGCACCTGCGAGTTCCACTCCCCCGACCCGAACGTGGTGGCCGAGAACGTCGCCCTGACGCGCCGGTTCTGTCAACTCGCCGCCGATGTGGGCGCCCTTGGGGTCAAGGTCCGCCCGAACGGCCTGCCCGAGGGTTCGACGGTTGAGGAGACGACAAGCCGCATTGCGGCGGCGCTCCTCGAGTGCGGCAAGGCGGCCGAGGATCTCGGAGTGCGCGTCTTCGTCGAGGTCCACGGGCCCGGCACAAGCGACCCCGTCTGCATGCGGCGCATCTTCGAGAAGTGCCCCCACCCCGCCGTCGGGGCCACCTGGAACTGCAACCAGGCCGACCTCCGCGACGGCTCCATCTCCGAGACTTTCCCGCTGCTTAGGGACCGTGTCATGATGGTCCACACCCATGACTGGTACGAGGACTACCCCTACCGGTCCGAACTCATCCCCTACCTCCTCGCGATGGGCTTCGACGGGTACTGCATGGCCGAGACGCCAGCCACCGCGGATCCCGAGCGCGTGCTCCGGTACTACCGATTCGCCTTCGACTCCATGGTCGAGGCTTGCGGCGCCTAGCCGGACGCCGGTTTTCCACAGCGTTATGCACAACGGACCTTGTGACGCTCGAATCGGCCGTCTAGCTATGGCTCCCAACGCGATACGGCTTGCCATTCGACCGGCCTCGTTGGCCTGTCCACACTCCATCCACAATCGACCTGGAGCCTGGCAAGGCGTCGTCCCCAGGTCACGCACCGGCCGTCCGACCCCTGTCCACGCGGTTGTCCACCCTCAGCCCACAGCCCTTCCCGCGCCGGATTCCTCCGACGGACCCGCTTGAACCAGCTTTACGACCGAAAAGTTGCAAGAAGGCCAATGGTCCCGACCGGAGTATATGCAGGACGTTGGCGGCTGATTCCCTTATTCAGCCTTCTGAGTAAGGGGGCGCCTTCCGGATTGGCCGGCTGTAAGGGCATGGTTGACTCAGAGCGGATAGTCCAGAACCTCGCCATCGTGCGGGAGCGGATCGCCTCAGCCGCGCGCAAGTCAGGCCGAAATCCGGAGGACGTCACGCTCGTCGCGGTGACCAAAACGCGAGGAACGGAGCACGTTCGAGCGGTTGTGGAGGCCGGCGTTGTGGACGTTGGGGAGAACTACGTCCAGGAGGCCGCCGAGAAGGCGGCCCAACTCCGGGGTCTGCCCTGCAGGTGGCACTTCATCGGTCACCTACAGCGCAACAAGGTGAAGCAAGCCCTCGGCTTCGCACACCTTATCCACACCCTCGACAGTCTGCGACTCGCGGAGGAGATCGCCCGCCGGGCGGAGTCCCTGGGCGTGTGTGCGCCGTGTTTGGTCGAGGTGAACGTGAGCGGCGAGGCAACCAAGCGAGGCATCGCCCCCGCGGAGTTGCTTCCCCTCTACGAAGGGGCTGCGGCGATGAGCGCGCTCCAACTGGACGGACTCATGACGATGGCGCCGTTCTCGGACGACCCCGAGGACGCGCGTCCCGTCTTCGCCGCCCTGAGGACGCTCGCCGCCGAGCTGCGCGACCAAGGCCTGCCGGCGAAGCGGCTATCCATGGGGATGACCTCGGATCTCGAGGTCGCAGTCGAGGAAGGAGCCACGATCGTGCGGGTTGGCACGGCCCTCTTCGGGCCGCGCTCCGCGTGATCGGGCCAGGGGCGCGCCGACAGGCGGTTCGCTAGGAGGATACGAATGGCAATGGGAATCCTGGAGCGGGTGTGGAACTACCCCTGGCGCGACCTCGTGGGCCGCGAGCAGGAGCGACGCCACTTCGGCGCGCGCGACAGCTTCGCCGAGGATCAGATCTACTGCGTCTACCCCACCGGCATCGACGCCGCCGCCGAGGCCGCCGACCGCCTCAAAGAGGGGCATAAGGTCGTCGTCAACCTCGAGCGCGCCTCCGCCGAAATGCAGCAGCGCATCGTCGACTTCCTCTCCGGCGTGGTCTTCGCGCTCGAGGGCGACGCCTGCCGCATCACCGACGGCGTCTTCATGTTCGTGCCCGAGGGCGTCGCCGTCGATCTCGCCGCCCCGGCGGAACAGCACAAAGGCTTCTCCTCCGCCGGCCCGACCTTCCGGCCAAGAGCCGTCAGCTAGAGCCTCGCTCGACCGCCCTCCCCGTGAGAGCGGCCCAAGGGGACGCGTTCGGTGAGACTGACCGCGGTGGACATTCAGACGCGTGAGTTCCGCAGGAAGGCCCGTGGCTACTCCACGGCCGAGGTCGACGCCTTCATGCAAGAGGTCGGCGACAACTTCGAGGAGCTGCAGGTCGAGGCCGCGCAGCTCCGCGAGGAAGTCACCCGACTCCGACAGGCCGTGGAGCGCTATGAATCGCTTGAGAAGAGCGTGAACGAAACGCTCCTCCTCGCCCAGCGCACCTCCGACGACGTGGTCGCCAACGCCCACAAGGAAGCCGACCTCATTGTCCGCGGCGCCGAGGCCGAAGCGCGTGAGATACCCGCGCGCGCCCGGGCCGAGCGCGCGAACCTGGAGCGGGAGATCGCGGCTCTCACCGAACTCCGCAACGAGTTCGAAGCGGACTTCTCCTCGCTCCTCTCCTCCTTCACCCAGCGCCTGACCGGCTTCGTGCGCGTCCAGCAACCGCCCTCGCCACCGTCTCCGCCCGAACCGACCCACGTGGCCCCGACACCCCCGGAGGCCGTGGGGCCAGCCTGGGAGGGGCGCGCGGAGCCTGCCTCCACCGCGCCGCCGACGCCTCAGACTCCGATCGAGCCGGTCAGCGAGGCCCCCACCCCCGCCGGAGCGGGTGACGTGCCGAGCTGGCTGCGCGGGCCGAACGCCGCCGACCAGGGCAGCCCGACACCGTAGGTTCCTACCCCTTCACCGCACGCAGAGAGAACATGAGCGGCAATCCCCCCGGAAGCGTCGGGTGGCGCCACAGGCCGTCCTCGCACCGCTCCAGGAACGGGTGGGACGGGTAGCTGCAAGCGTCGAACTCGTGCAGGAACTCCACCCGCAACCCGGCCCCCGCGATCGCCGAGACGATCTCCCCAAGGCTGTGCGACCACTCGTAGAGCGTGCCGCGGAGTCCGTCGTCTCCGGAGGCCGCGTAGGAGCCCTCCACATCGAACCTCTGGGGCTCCGGGCTCGGGAAGTACCGGTAGCGGAGCACGGCCTGGCCATCCTCACGCTCGTCATCGAACATCGTGGCGGTTGGATGGAACTCACGGATGTACAACACGCCTCCGGGCTTCAGGAAGTGCGCAATGACCTCCGCCCAGCGCCCAAGGTCGGAGAGCCAGCACAGCGCCCCGCCCCCGGTGTAGAGGATGTCGAACTCGCCCTCGAGGTGGTTCGGCAGATCGAATACGGGGCTGTGTACGAAGCGCGCGTCGAGTCCCAACTCCCGGGCCAGCCCCCGGGCCGTCTCGATCGCGGGGAGGGAGAAGTCCACGCCGGTCACGCTCGCGCCGCGCCGGGCCCACGAGAGCGTGTCCATCCCGAAGTGGCATTGGAGGTGCAGGAGGCTCCTGCCTCGGACATCGCCGACCTCCTCAATCTCGACGGTCTGCAGGGAGCACCGTCCCCGGCG